>NZ_JAKRNA010000017.1:0-50470 GCF_022347435.1 Corynebacterium sp. ACRPE
GGCTCGGACATGAACGTCGATTCCGTAGAGGTGCTCGATGGCGAACTCAAGCTCACCATCACCGGCACCGATGTTCCGATGAACGACATGGATAAGCTGGCCGGCGGCGAGGGCGCCACCGGCAACAGCGGGTCTAATAATGGCGCGCCGCAGCAGGACGCGCAGAAGCAAGCCGCCTAAACCACAGCGGCGGGAAATTCGAGGACCGGAAGCTTGGCAGCCGCCAACTCCGGTCCTTTTTTCATGCCTTCTTCACCGGCGCCGGATTCTGCGCGGTCCGCGGCCGCAGCCTCGCTGCTGCGCACAATGAGGCGCTGGTAGCCGGCCTGTTGTGCAGCCGTAACCGCGGCATCCGCGGCTTCGGCCGCATCTGCGCCCACAGCCTCCGGCACGATGAGGCCCAAGCGGGCCGGATCCGGGCAGGCCTCGCGGATGGCGATGAGCTCGGAGAGCACGGCATTGGCATCCGTCACGATCTCATCGAGGCTGACCCACACCTCGCTGGCGCCCGATTGGATGGCCAAGCGCGCCTCAGAGGCCTTAATGAGCGTGTGGTGGCGGCCGGTGGGATAGCCAGCGACGGAGATGATATCGGCCGCGCCGGCCCCCGCGGCAATAGAAACGTGGTGTGGGGAGACCACGACGGTGTTATCGGCGGCGCGGTCCTTGACCATCGCGGCCGGGGCAGCAAGCAGGTTAAGCATTAGTAGCTGTAATCGCCGTTGATGATGGCCTTGAGCTGCGGGCGCACATCAAACCAGTACACGCCGGTAATGACCGCGCCGATCCAGGACAGGAATGGCATGCCGGTGGCCATCGCTACCGCCGAGCCCGCCAGGAGGCCAACCCACACCCACTTGCCCTGACGGTCGCCGGCGCGGAAGGCATCCTCGCGCGTGGCGGCGGCAAGCACCGCACCGACGATGGCGGTCAGGGTGAGGATTTGGAAAATGATGGCATCAAAGCGGAATGCGAGATATAGAAGGATATCCATGCAGATTAATTCTTCGGGTCGTCGGTATCGATTACTTCGCCATCGATAATATTATCGCCCTGCGAAGGAGCCGAATTCTGGCCGGGGCGCGCGCCGTTCTTCTTTTCCGCGCGACGGGCCTGGGCGGAATTATAGGCATCCATAACGCCCCCACGGGTCTCCTGATAGGCGGTGGAGAACTTGCCCTTGGCGTCAGCGAAAGACGCGGACTCGCGGGTGCCGTCCGCGGCCTTCTTCAAGGAAGCACCAAATTCCTTCGCGGTGGCGGTGGCCTTGTCCACTAGGCCATCCTTGCCGGTGGCGCCGTAGGGGCTTTGTGCCTGCGCGCCATGAGCGTGCTGGGTGCGCTCTTCTTGCAGGCGGCCGCCGAAGTCCTTGGCTACCTCAAAAGCAGCGCTGCCGGCATCCTTCAGGGAATCGAAAATCTTCTTATTATCACTCATTGCTCATTACTCCTTGTGTCTAAGCACCAAAGATAAGGTGGTTGATCGCGAATATCACCAATCCTGCCAGGGAACCGACGATAGTGCCGTTCAAACGAATAAATTGCAGGTCCTTGCCCACCATGAGCTCGATATTTTGGGAGGCTTCCTCCGCATCCCAGCGCTTGATGGTCTCTGGGATAATAGCGATAATTTCCGGCGCGAATTTCTCCACCGCGTAGCGCGCGGCTTTATCCACGAGCGCATTGGCCTGGGCCAGGAATTCGGAGTCCTCGAGCAGGCGGTGCGCCAACTCCTTTACCTTCGCCGTAATCTTCTGGCGCAGGAAAGACTCCGGATCATTGAGCTGATCAATGAGCGTGGTGGATACCGTACGCCACATGGCAGCCGGTGCCTGCTGGGCTTGGTCGGAGGCGAGCATCTCTTGCTTGATTCCCTCGATGCGCCCTCGCATGTCCGCATCCCACTGCAGATCCGAGGCCAGCTTGGACAGGTTGCGGCGAATGGCCAGGCGGGCCTCGTGGTTGCCATTGCGGCGCACCTCATCGGCGAATTCCACGAGCTCGGTATAGACCTTCTCCCCCACCATCTCGCGGGCAAAGCGCGGCGCCCATCCCGGCATGCGCTCGTCGATGGCGGTGACCACGGTGGGCTCCATGCTCAGAATCTTGCCGTGTGCCCACTCAATGAGGTCGTCTTCCAGCGGTCGAGCCTTGCCGTCAGCAATATAGCCCTCCAGCAACCTACCCAGCGGCGGGCCCCACTCGGGCTCGGCCAGACGGTCCATGACTTGGGTGCGGATGAATTGCTCTGCTTCTTCGGGGTCGAGATCCTCCACCACGCTGGCGGCACGCTCACCAATCCACGCGGAGGCCTCCTCCGCCTTGCCGGGTTCCACCCCCTGGCGCGCCAGCCATAGCGGCAGCTCCGCCTCCCGCACCTTGGCGCTAAGCGCATCTGCGGTAAGGAAGTTCTCCTCCACAAAGTCACTTAAGGCATCGCCCACGCGGTCCTTATTATTCGGAATCAGCGCCGTGTGCGGGATGGGCAGCCCCATCGGCCGGCGGAAGAGCGCGGTCACTGCAAACCAGTCCGCCAGGCCACCCACCATTCCGGCCTCCGCCGCTGCACGCACGTAGCCCACCCAGACGGGAGCCCCGCTTTCCGACGCCTGCCACCACGAACACGCCAAAAAGATCACCGCCGCACCAATCAGGAACGACAGCGCAATCGCCTTCCACCGGCGCAGGTCCGCACGCCGAGCCTCCTGATTGCCAGCCTGCGGCACGGGAGCAGCACCCGACGAGGCCGTTGCCGTAGCCGTTTCGAGGCTGTCGTCCGCGCGGTGCGTCATGAGTTCTCCTTGAGGTTGTGAAGGTGTAGTTCAGCTTCGTTCTATAACACTAGTGCCCGCCTCGGACATGCCCGGTGGTTGCCGTCATTCCAGCGACTTGTTGAATCGCTACCACGTGCTAGCGGCAGCGTCGTTTAGATGGTGAGAGATCACGCAACCCCCGCCTCCTGCACGGTGAACATGCTAATGGAGGCGGGGGTGACGTCGAGTCAGTACAGAAACTTAGGCAATGCCTGGATTAGGCAAGCACCTTAGTTAACTCGGCCGGTTTCCTTGCGGTACTTGCGGTAGTAGCGGCGGCCGTAGTGGACGGAGCCTACCGCAGCGATGGCCACAATGACTAGGGCGATGATGCCGATGATCATGGTCAGGGTGTAGTCACTCTCGCCTGCGGTGCCCAGCGGGGTATCCCACACGCCAAGACCCCAAATGAAGATGCCGGCAGCCGGGAGGCAAGACATGATCAGACCCATGCCCACCCAGGTGGAGGTGCGCAGGAGGGAAGAGTGAGGAGCACCGAAGGATACTGGATCGTAGCCTTCAATGTAGGTGTCCTGAATCTTGCCGGAGAACTCCGGGTAGGTCTCGCTGGTGTAGTCAGCGACTGCGTGGGTGTTATCGCTCATGGCGGAGTCTTTCTGTCTTTCTCTCGTTCCTAGTATTCCTACGGAATAACCTTAGCTTAGTCGTCCTTGCCGCGGAAAGCAGCACGTGCACGTTCGCGGGTAACTGCGGAAACTGCGGTCAGCGGAACGCCGGCCGGGCAGACATCGGCGCACTCACCGTAGAGGGAGCAGTGGCCGAAGTTGGCTTCCAGGTCGTCGACCATGTTGCGGGCACGGCGGCCACGCTCTTCCTTGCCCAGCGGCATGAGGGAGAGGTGTACCAGCTTCGCGCCGGTAAACAGGTGAGCCGCACCGTTCGGGCAGGCAGCAACGCAGGCACCGCAGCCAATGCAGGCAGCGTGGTCCAGCGAGTACTCGGAGGTCTCATGGTTGATGTGCATGGTATCTGCATCCGGAGCGGTACCAGCGTCCATGGAGACGTAACCGCCCTGCTCCATCACGTGATCCAGTGCCGCGCGGTCCACGATCATGTCCTTAATGACCGGGTAGGCAGCGGAACGGAATGGCTCCAGCTTGATGGTCTGGCCATCGGTGAAGTTGAACAGGCGCTGCTGGCAGGCCGGGGTGTTCTGCCCAGGGCCGTGTGGACGGCCGTTGACGGTCAGACCACAGGTACCACAGATGCCCTCACGGCAGTCGGAAGCGAAGGCGAAGGGCTCTTCGCCGCGCTCAATGTAGCCCTCGTTGACGTGGTCCAACAGCTCCAGGATGGACATCTGCTCAGAAGCGTCATCCACCTGGACGGTCTCGAAGTGGCCTTCTTGGGTCGGTCCGGCTTGACGCCAGATCTCAAGTGTCAGTTTCATTACTTGTAGTTCCTTGTCATCAGCGGGATCGAATCAAAGTACAGCGGCTCGGCGTGGCGGATGAACTCGTTCTTATTAGCGCCCGGCTCCCAGGCGGAAACAAAGCACCAGTTCTCGTCGTCGCGTTCTGCCTCGCCGTCCTCGGTGAGGTGGTCCTCGCGGAAGTGAGCGCCACAGGACTCATCGCGGTCCAGAGCGTCAACACACATGAGCTCACCCAAGTCCAGGTAGTCGGCAACGCGCAGGCCGTACTCCAGCACCTGGTTCATGTCATTGGCCTCACCCGGAATGCGGACATTAGCCCAGAAGTCCTCGCGCAGCTCGCGGATCTTGGTGATCGCGGCCTTGAGGTCCTCGACGTTACGGGACACGCCGCAGCCATGGTAGAGGATATCGCCCAGCTGGCGGTGGTAGTAGGACGGACCGTGCGGGTTCTCACCGCGCACACCCATGAGGCGGTCGATGCGCTCCTGGGACTGTGCCAGGGTTGCCTGTGCCTCTGGGGAATCCTCGGCCAGCTTCTCCTCGTTGAGGTGGTCAGCCAAGTAGTTCGGGATGGTGAACGGCAGGGTGAACCAGCCATCGACGGAAGCCGAAAGCAGGGAGTTTGCACCCAGGCGGTTAGCACCGTGGTAGGTCCAGGAGCACTCACCGGCGGCAAAGAGGCCGTCGATGGAGGTCATCTCGTTGAAGTCCGTCCACAGGCCGCCCATGGTGAAGTGGCAGGTCGGGGCGATGCGCATCGGGGTCTCATAGGCGGACTCGCCGATAGCCTCTTCGTACATCTCGATCAGGTTGGAGTAGCGCTCGCGGATCTTGTCCTTGCCTAGGCGCTCGATGGCGTCGCGGAAGTCCAGGTACACCGAGTTGTGCAGCGGGCCAACGCCCAGGCCGGCATTGATCTGCTGGGAGATGGCACGGGAAGCAACGTCGCGCGGAACCAGGTTGCCGAATGCCGGGTAGCGGCGCTCCAAGAAGTAGTCGCGCTCTTCTTCCGGAATGGTATTCGGGTCGCGGTCGTCGCCCTCCTTCTTCGGGGACCAAATGCGGCCGTCGTTACGCAGGGACTCCGACATCAGGATGGTCTTGGACTGCCAATCGGAGTTGACCGGCAGGCCCGTCGGGTGGAACTGCACGAAGGCGGGGGAAGCCAGGTAAGCACCGCTGTCGTACGCACGCATCATGGCGCTGGCATTGGAGTTCTTTGCCAGGGTGGACATGTGGTAGACGTTGCCGTAGCCGCCGGTACCCAGCACAACTGCGTGGCCGGTGAAGGCCTTGAGCTCACCGGTAATCAGGTTGCGGGTAACGATGCCGCCGGCACGCTTCTTACCGTTGTCGTTGTAGACGATGATGTCCTGCAGGTCGTTGTGAGCGAAGAGCTCCACGTTGCCCAAGCCAATCTGGCGGTAGAGCGCCGAAGTGGTGGACAGCTGCAGCTGCTGACCTGTTTGGCCACGGGTGTAGTAGGTACGGGAGACCTGCACACCACCGAAGGAACGGGTAGCCAGGGTGCCGCCGTACTCGCGAGCGAATGGGGCGCCGATGGCGTTCATGTGGTCAATAACGCGGACGGACTCGTTTGCCAGGCGCCAGCAGTCGGACTCGCGGCAGCGGTAGTCGCCGCCCTTCACGGTGTCCTTGGTGTGGCGGTAGGCGGAGTCATTGTCCACCTTCTTGGCACGGGAGGCGTTGACGCCACCCTGCGCGGCAATGGAGTGCGCGCGGCGCGGGGAATCGTGGTAGGTGAATACCTTTACCTTGTAGCCCAGCTCGCCCAGTGCGGCCGCAGCGGAACCAGCGGACAGGCCGGTACCAACCACGAGAACCTCAAACTTGCGGCGGTTCAGTGGGGAGACGAGCTGCATGTGGTCCTTCTGGTGGGACCACATATCCTTCATCGGCACGCCGTGCGGCTCGTGGGATTCCAGGATGTTGCCGGCGGATACGCCCGGAACGATGGACTGTGGGTGCGAGAACTTAGGGTGCTCGCGCTTGAGTTCAGTATTAGTCATGGGTTTCTAACTCCTTTAGCTGACCAAGCCCAGGGCAACGGACAAAGGCATAACGATGTTGCCGATGCAGACAACGGCCGGGATGACGTACGCCAAGATCAGGAAGGTCTGACGCCACTTCGCACCGGTGATACCCAGGTCAGAGGCGGCAAGGCGAATGCCGTGGGTGAGGTGCAGGAACAGGAAGCACATGGCAATCACGTACACGATGGTGACCGGCCAGCGGCTGAAGGTAGCAATCATGTTGGCCTTCACTGCACCCTCTGCAAAGTCACCTGGGGCGATGGGCTGTACGCCCATGGTCAGGTCCAGCAAGTGGAAGATGATGAACAGCAGCAAAACCAGGCCGGAGACCAGCATGGTCTTGGTGGCGAAGGAATCTAGGCCACCCATGAGGTTGCTGCGGCGGAACTTGCCGCGGGATGCCTTAGAGCGGGCAGTCAAGGCGATCGCGCCGTAGATGTGGGCGATGATGGCGACCAGCAGGACGGCGCGAATGATCCACAATGCGCCCTCATGCGGGAACAACGGCTCGCCCATGGAGCGCAGGAATGCACCGTATTCATCTAGTGCTTCTTCGCCGCCGTTCGCCGGCAAGTACAACTTCAGGTTGCCGGCCATGTGGCCGACGACGAAAAGTGCAAACAGCAGGCCGGTGACGGCCATGATGAGCTTCAGAACCCAGGAGGGCACTCCCGGCTTCTGACGGATTGGTTCGTTAGTAATGTGGCCGTGAGCTACTGCCTCACGGTCGGGATTTCTTAAAGTCATGACACCTCCATTGTCGCCCTCACTTTAACTGGGCTTAACCGCTGGTTACTAGTCAATTCCTGCGGTGTTTCACCTAACGGTACGGTGGTACGGTTAAAGCCAGAATTCTTTTAGGCAAGGGTTACCTTAGAAGGTTTGAGGCAAAACGTCGCTACCTTGGCCGCTCGCAATTCCGCAATATTTACGTTGCGTAATTCGCGTTCTGAATGTGAACTTGCTCACCCGGTGTTACTAGAGTGACCGCCTTACCCCTTTATGTGTCAAACTTTCGCATGAAACCCACATGAGCCCCACAGGCGTGGTGAATATTCTTCGCAAGATCTTTGTAATTAGGGTGCACACCCGCTGGCCGCCCAGTAACCTTGCCGGCATGAGTAAGACGTATGTGGGTTCCCGCCTTCGCCAGCTTCGCCGCGAGCGCGATCTCAGTCAGGCTTCCCTTGCCGCAACGCTTGGGCTCTCCGCCAGCTACGTCAATCAGATCGAACATGACGTTCGGCCTCTGACCGTTCCGGTGCTCCTCCGCATCACCGAGGTCTTCGGCGTCGATGCCACCTTTTTCTCCCGCGACGATGACTCCCGCCTCCTCGCCGAGATTCAGGACGTCATCCAAGACAAGGAGCTCTGCCCCTCCCCCGTCGAGCTGCAGGAGCTCTCCGAGCTGGTCTATAACCACCCCACCGTGGCTCGCACGCTGGTGGATGTCCACCGCCGCTACCGCAACGTGCGCGATAAGCTCTCGCTCGCCACGGATACCCGCCGCACCACCGAGGCCACCCAGGCCCTGTCCATGCCGCACGATGAGGTGCGCGATTTCTTCTACGCCCGCCAGAACTACCTGGACGGCTTGGACCACCATGCAGAACAGCTTGCCGACGCCCTCTCGGTCACCCACTTCGGCATTCGCGACACCGAACATGCCCTGGCCCAGCGCCTGCGCGATCGCCACAACGTAGATATCCGCATCACTTCTCAGATGGATGGCACGCTACACAGCTTTAACCGCGAGACCGGCGAGTTCCGGCTCGCGTCGCGCCTGAGCGAAGGCCAGCGCGCCTTCCGCATGGCCGCGGAGCTGAGCTTCCTCGAGGCCGGGGAGGACATCGCCGCCTTAGTGGAGGAGGAGCCGTTTACCTCGGATGCTTCGCGCAACCTCGCACAGCGCGGCTTGGCCAGCTACTTCGCCGCCGCCACCGTGATGCCCTATGCACTGATGCATTCCGAAGCCGAGCGCTCCGGCTACGACGTGGAATACCTCTGCCAGGTCTTCGGCGTGGGCTATGAATCCGTGGCCTCCCGCCTGTCCACCCTGCAGCGCGATAACCTCCGCGGCATTCCTTTTACTTTTGTCCGCGTCGACCGCGCAGGCAATATGTCCAAGCGCCAATCCGCCACCGGCGTGCACTTTTCCAATAACGGCGGCACCTGCCCGCTGTGGAATGTCTACGAGACCTTCACCCAGCCCGGCATTATCTCCCGCCAGCTGGCGCAGATGCCCGACGGCCGCAAGTATCTGTGGATTTCGCGCGCCGTCCAGCACCACCAAGGGCGCTTTGGCGATACCGATAAGCTTTTCGCCATCGGGCTAGGCTGCGAAGCCCGCCACGCCGACCGCACCGTCTACGCCGAGGGGCTCGATCTCACCGATCTCTCCTCGGCCACCCCCATCGGTTCCGGCTGCCGCACGTGCCCGCGCGAGAACTGCGCGCAACGCGCCTTCCCACCGATCAACGAGGTCATCAACGTCGATGCCCACCGCTCCGCCGTTGCGCCCTACTAGCGCCTTAGGCACCAATCGACCTACTCGAAAGCTACTCGAAAACTACTCGAAAGCTACTCGAAAGAGCTCGTTTCGAGTAAATAACGTTACGACCTGCCGGTTTGGCAGCACTCGAAGCCTACTCGAAGCCTACTCGAAGCCTACTCGAAATCTACTCGAAAAATTTTCGAGTAGCAGTGAGGGTTGCGCGCGTTATGCACACAAAGAGCATCGGCACCGCTGATCCTCCTGCTCCGTGTGGGCGGAGGAGGATCAGCGGTGCCGATGCTGTTGCCGTTGTGGTGTGCCGAGGTCCTATCCTCCCGCCGCTGCTGGGGCGGTGGTGGGAGAAAAGGTGGACGTCGGCAAGCAGCCCTGCTTAGAGGTTAATCATGTGGCCGCCAATACCCTCGGCAGCTTCCTTCATGGCCTCAGAGAGGGTCGGGTGGGTGTGAACGTTGCGGCCGATTTCCTCAGCGGTGAGGTCGAAGCGCTGCGCCAGGGTCAGCTCTGGCAGCAGCTCGGAAACGTTGGAGCCCACCATGTGGCCGCCGATGAGCTCGCCGTACTCGCCGTCCGCGATGAGCTTGACAAAGCCCGCGGTCTCATTGAGGCCAGCGGCCTTGCCGTTAGCGGAGAACGGGAAGGTAGCGACCTTGATATCGCGGTCCGCGAACTTCTCCTTGGCAGCCTCTTCGGTGTAGCCGAAGGAAGCGACCTGCGGGTTGCAGAAGGTAGCGCGCGGCATATTCATGTAATCGCCCAACAGCTGGGTCTCCACGCCGGCGATGGTCTCTGCGGCCACAACGCCCTGTGCCTCAGCAACGTGGGCGAGCTGCAGCTTCGCGGTGACGTCACCAATGGCGTAGATGTGGTCAACGTTGGTGCGCATGGTGTCATCGATGGCAATCGCGCCGCGCTCGGTGAGCTCAACGCCGGTGTTCTCCAGGCCGAAGCCCTCGGTGCGCGGGGCGAAGCCGATGGAGATCATGGCGCGGTCCACGGTCAGGGTGTCCTGCTTGGAGCCGTCCTTGGACTCGACCTCAACGGTGACATTATCGCCGTTGTCCTTCACGGAGGTGGTCTTATAGCCGGTCAGCAGCTTGACGCCGAGCTTCTTGTACTCCTTGGCAATAGCCTTGGAGACGTCCTTGTCCTCGTTCGGCAGGACGCGGTCCATGAACTCCACGATGGTGACGTCTACGCCATAGTTGGACAGAACATAAGCAAATTCCATGCCGATGGCGCCGGCGCCGACGATGACCATGGACTTCGGGGCCTCATCGTTGAGGATCTGCTCCTCGTAGGACACGATGTTGCCGCCGAGCTCTACGCCCGGCAGGGACTTGACCACGGAGCCGGTAGCGATGATGCAGTCATCGAAGGTGACGGTCTTACCCTTGTCATCACCATCGGTGATTTCGATGGTCTTATCGTCCTTGAAGGAGCCAAGGCCGTTGATCTCGGTGATCTTGTTCTTCTTCATCAGGTAATGGACACCCTTGACGATTCCCGCGGAAACCTTGCGGGAACGCTTGTGGGCAACACTGAAGTCGAAGGAGACATCGCCGGAAATGCCGAAGTCCTTGGCCTCGTGGTTGAAGGTGTGGGCAACCTCAGCGTTCTTCAGCAGTGCCTTGGAAGGGATGCAGCCTACGTTGAGGCAGACACCGCCCCAGTACTGCTTCTCGATTACGGCAACTTTCTTACCAAGCTGAGCTGCACGGATGGCGGCCACGTAGCCGCCAGGGCCCGCGCCGAGTACTACTACGTCATAATGTTCATTAGTCACGCCCTTTAGGATACGTAACTTTCCCCTCCATGTCGCGCATTGGGTCACACGCTTGTGCCCGAGTACCCCACGCTTCGGGGGTAAAACGCACAAAGGCCCTGCACGGTGGCGTCGGCAAGCGCGCGACGCCCCCACGCAGGGCTCTATGGGTTCGGTGTTTTAGAACAGGCCGAGAGCCAATGCGGCGGCGGAGGACATGGAGGAACCCATGTGCAGGAACTGACCCAGAACTTCATTGATGGATACGAGGATGGAATCGAAAACGTTCATTATGCTTCTTTCTGTGTTTTTACTTGCCTAGAGCGAGGGATGGGCCCGCGGTTGGGGACCGCATTATTCACACGTTTAGTACTAGCGGAGATTGTAGCGACACCGTTACATACATACGCGCTGCGTTCAGAATTATGACACACAAACCACATACGTCACAGGTTTTGCTACATTAAAAGGGCTATTAAGGCATAGAGTCTTGCTAACACTCCCGCTATGCGGAACGATACCTACTGAGAAGATTCTCTTAACTCGAGGAAGCTAAAAATATGCATACTTTGCGCTCTATCGGCTCCAGCGTCGCAGGCATCGCCATCGCGGCAGGAGTCCTCTCCGCCCCTCTCGCCTCCGCCGTCGAGCCGGCCGAGATCCAGGGTGACGCCACCCCGTCCACCATCCGCGAGGTAAACCTCACCGACTCGGCGGATGCGGAAAACATCAACTACGCCATCACCACCGAAGGCGAAAACCGCGTGGTAGATATTGCCAAGCTGAAAGATAAGGACAAGTGGAAAGGCTATGCCTTCGGCCACAAGAGTGGCCAGGACAAGCACTACGGCAACCACGTTAAGGCCCTGACCGCCACCTCCGCCGCGATGGGCGGCCGCGAGGTTCCGCTGGCGGTCATCACCCCGGACGGCAACTTTGATAAGCAGCGCCCCACCCTGTACCTGCTCAACGGCGCCGGCGGCGCCGAGCAGGGCATGGACTGGCTGACCGCCACTGCTAACCACGACATCGACCCTGAGGCCGAGGGCGTACAGGACATGGTGGACTTCTACACGTCCAAGGACGTCAACGTGGTCATCCCGCAGGCCGGCGCCTTCTCCTACTACACCGACTGGGTATCTTCCCCGAATAGCGGCTACCTCAAGGGCCCGCAGAAGTGGGAAACCTTCCTCGCCAAGGAGCTACCGGGCGCACTGGAAGAGCACATCGGCGGCAATGGCAAGCGCGCGATTGCCGGCATGTCCATGTCCGCGACCTCCTCCCTGCTGCTGGCGGAGCACAACCCGGGCTTCTACAACGCCGTGGGCTCCTTCTCTGGCTGCGCTTCCACCTCTCGCCCGCTGCCACGCCTGTACACCCAGCTGACCGTCAACCGCGGCGGTGGCTCGGCCGATCAGATGTGGGGCGCTATGGGCAGCGAGTACAACGTGTACAACGATGCCTTGGTGAACGCTAACCCGAATAACCTGGGCAAGTCCGAGACTTATGTTTCGGTCAACTCCGGCCTGGGCGGCGCCAACGACTGGGGTGTTCCGGGGTCTTCCACCCTCATCGTTGAGGGCGGCGTCATCGAGGCTGCCATGAACTCCTGCACCCATGACCTCAAGGCCAAGATGGACTCCCAGGGCATGAAGGCGGACTGGAACTTCCGCAATACCGGCACCCACTCCTGGCCGGGCTGGCGCAATGACCTCTTCACCTCCTGGGCAACCTTCGAGCGCGGCTTTGCCAAGGATGCCGCAGAGGCACCGGCCGAGCCGGAGGTAAAGCCCAACGAGCTTTCCATCGAGGCACCGCAGGCCGAGGAAGATGCGCAGGTTAAGGACGCCCCGAGCGCCGCTGACCAGTCCCCGGATAAGGACTTTGTCGCAGGCAAGGACGCAGAGGGCGCAGAGGTTCCGGACGCTGCGGAGGCTGCAGCGTCCGCCGAGGCTGCTGTCGCTGCCGAATAATCAGGAATTCAATAACTACAGGAAAGAAGCACTATGAAGCGCCTAAGCTCCATCCTTGCCGGCACCGCAGTGTGCGCAGGCTTGGCTTGCGCCCCAATGGCGGGGGCCGCACAGCTCACCCCGCAACAGGTAGCGGGCAACGCCGCCCAGTCCACCCTGGCCCCACTGGAGGTCACCCCAGAGCTGGAGCAGCAGACCTGGTACCAGAAGTACAAGGACGATCCGCGCGTCGAAAAGCTGCAGGCCACCTCCCCTGCCATGAACGGCCGTAAGATTCCGCTGGCCGTCATTCGCGCAACGGATGAGAACCGCCCGACCATCTACCTGCTCAACGGTGCAGGCGGCGCGGAGCAGGACATGGACTGGCTGAAGCTTTCTGACGCCGTCGATTTCTACCACTCCAAGAACGTCAACGTGGTCATCCCGCAGGCCGGTGCTTTCTCCTACTACACCGACTGGGTATCCGAGCCGAACTCCAAGTACCTCAAGGGCCCACAGAAGTGGGAAACCTTCCTCACCAAGGAACTGCCGGGCGCCATCGAGGGCCACATCAAGGCCGATAATCACCGCGCTGTCGCGGGCATGTCCATGTCCGCCACTTCCTCCCTGCTGCTGGCGGAGCACAACCAGGGCTTCTACGACGCCGTCGGTTCCTACGCCGGCTGCGCAGCCACCGCTTACCCGGTAGAGCACAAGGCCGTTGAGCTTACCGTCAACCGCGGTGGTGCGACCGCGGAGCAGATGTGGGGCCCGTTCGGCTCCCCCACCAACCGCTATAACGACGCGATGATGAACCACGAGAAGCTGCGCGGCACGGATCTGTACATCTCTTCCGGTTCTGGGTTGGCCGGAGAAACCGATACGTATTCTTACTATACGAATCAGGGAGCTAACCCTGCTATCGCTGCTGTGGGCTCCGCTCGGCTGCAGGTCGAAGGTGGCGCCATCGAGGCTGGCGTGAACTACTGCACCCACAACTTCAAGGCCAAGCTGGACCAGGCTGGCATCCCGGCGACCTACAACTTCCGCAATACCGGCACCCACTCCTGGCCGCACTGGATTGCGGACCTCAAGGATTCTTGGCCGGTCTTCGAGCGCGCTTTCAATAAATAAGCTCGTTTCTTTCCGCGGCTAAAAGGGCGGTAGGCTTGCAGCATTATGAAGTTGCTTCCTACCGCCCTTTCGCGTGCCCACACTGATCCTTATACCGGCGTGGATTTTAACCTCGGCTTTGAGGTCTCCCACTACACGCTGGATCTGACCTACCGCGTGGAGCCCAACCTGCTCCACGGCGAGGCTATTTTGGCCATCCGGGCCGATGAAGATTTGGCGTCCCTGACCCTAGATCTGGGCGGGGCGATGGTGGCTCGGCGCGTGACCGCAAAGGGTGCGCCGCGGGTGGCTAAATTCCGCCAGTCCTCCGGGAAGCTGCGCCTGCGCTTTGCTGAGGAGATTGCGGCCGGCACTGAGTTTGAGCTGGTGATTCGCTATGGCGGCAGCCCGCGGCCGATCCGCACCACCTGGGGCGAGATTGGCTGGGAAGAAACCGAGTCCGGTTCGCTGGTGGCCAGCCAGCCCAATGGCGCGCCGAGCTGGTTCCCCTGCGACGATACGCCTTCTGCCAAGGCACTCTATGACATCATCATTACGGCCGATGATCCCTTCATCGTGGTATCTAATGGTGACCTTGTCTCCCGCCGGGCGGGCGGTTCCACCACGCGCTGGCACTACCGCACCCGCGAGCCCATGGCCACCTATCTGGCGACGGTGCAGGTAGGAGAGTTCTCTTCTTTCGATTTGGGACCTTCCACGCGCGCTTGGGCGCCGGCCGCGCTGCGCGAGCGCGTGCTGAACGAGTTTGCCCAGCAGCAGGAAATGGTGGACTTCTTCTCCTCCCTCTACGGCCCGTATCCCTTTGCGGATTATCAGGTGGTCATCACGGAAGATGAGCTGGAGATTCCACTGGAGGCGCAGGGCCTCTCCATCTTTGGCTCCAACCACATCAAGGGCGACCACGCCTTCGAGCGCCTCATTGCCCATGAGCTTTCCCACCAGTGGTTTGGCAATTCCGTGGGCCTGGGCGAGTGGAAGGATATTTGGCTCAATGAGGGTTTTGCCTGCTACAGCGAGTGGCTATGGGGCGAGCACAAGGGCGAGACCACCGCGCGCGAGGCAGCACGTTCCCACTACAACGTCCTGGGACGCAAGGCGCAGAACCTCACCGTTTCCGATCCGGGTGCGCGCGATATGTTTGATGACCGCGTGTATAAGCGCGGGGCCTTGACCGTGCACGCCATTCACCGCCTGCTTGGCGACGCCTTCTTTACCACCCTCCGCAGCTACCTCACCGAGCACCAACATTCGGTGGTGGAGCCTTCCATGTTGCTAGATTCCTTCCGCGCCGCCGCTCCTGATGCCGCGCTTTTCGACGCCACCGTAGACGCCTGGCTCAACCAAAAGGCCCTTCCCCCCTTCCCGAATTAGTGGTTTTGGCCCCGCTTTGCGGGGTTTTGGCTGCGTTTGTTTGGGGAATGTCTAATCTATTGACCAATCTCTTCTTTCCTGTTGACGGGGTGTTTTATCTGGGTAAGATAGAACATGTAAACGAAAAGGAAGGGAGGGATCATGCAGACCACCAAGCACGCGGAGATAGACTCCGCCATCGCACAGGTTGCCACTGGGCTCACCCAGCTGCGCAGCCTCATGCAGGATCCTTCCGATCTGTCCTTCGAGCTTCTTCATTCGCATTTCGAACACTTGGAGCGGGCGCTAGGCAATAAGTCCACCATCGACGCCGCCTTCGCTTTCATCGCGGAGCGGGATGACGCCGGCCGCCGCGTTGGTTCTTCCAAGGCCAAGGACTACCTGACCACGCGCCTAGGCCTTACCGATGCCGAGGCCGCCGCCCGCCTCCGCAATGGACGCAACCTCTTCGCACCCATCCCCGATCCGGAGCCCACTCCCCCTGCGGACCCCGATGCGGACGATGCCGCACGCGCCCGAGCCGAAGAGGAATCCCGCCGCCGCGCTGACCGCGAGCGCCGCGAGGAGGAGAAGCGCCGCAAGAAGCTCTTTGAGGAAGATCCTATCCCCGAGCGCATCCTCAACCTCATCGAAAACGAGCTGCGCAGCCTCAGCAAGTACGCCATCCCCGGCCCGAGCGAACTGCGCAACCAGGCTCTCGAGCAGGCCAAGCGTCGTTCCTTCGATTCCCTGCGCGAGTGGCTGCGCAAGGCCATCCGCAAAGCGAATAAGCACGCTCTCAACCCAGCCGGCGAGCCCGATCCGCACGCCGCTACCCGCAAACGCCGCTTTAGTATCTCCCGCCAAGATGCTGATGGCGGCGTGCACATCTCCGGCTATCTCGATGCCTCCGCAGCTGCCATCCTCGCCAGCGCCTTCGCGCCCGCCAAGAATAAGGGCAGCGCGGATCTCAGTGCCGAGGACGATACCCGCACCTATGCCCAGCGCATGGCGGACCAATTAACCGCTGCGCTATCCAGCTATCTTTCCGCCACCCAAAAGAACTCCGACGGTCTCGGCTCCTTCTTCGTCGCCACTACCTTGGAGGAGCTAGAAGCGATGGGCGGAGATACCCGTTTCGCTACCAGCACCGGCATCGAGCTCACCCCGCTCGACCTCCTTCGCCTCGGCGGCGCGCGGCACGATTTCTTCTGCGCTGTGGACGACAAGAGCTTCCCCCTCGAGCTTGGCCGCACCAAGCGCACCGCGTCCCTCTGGCAGAAGCTCGCCCTCGCAGCCTCCGAGCTCGTCTGCACACACCCAGAATGCAACCGCCCGTGGCAGGACTGCGACGTCCACCATCTCCAAGCCTGGTCTCACGGTGGCGCCACCGACCTCAAGAACCTCACTCTGTTGTGTCGCCGGCACCACGTGGACAATAACGACTACCGCGATGGCCGCAACGGAATGGGACACGCCGAACGAGACCCCGACACGGGCCGGGTAGGATACCGAGCCGCCCACACCAACGGCTTATCGCCGACCGTGGAGGTCAACGACCACCCCGCCGCGGAACAAGCCCCGGCCCGCAGGCTCACCGATCCGCCTTCGCCACCGCCCTCACCTCCGGGAGCGGCCTGACCGGGGCCCGCGGCCTGCCACAGCCGCGCGCCCGACTGCCCTACACTGGATAACCATGCAAACGATGCTCGTCACTGGCGGCGCCGGTTTTATCGGCGCCAATTTCGTGCGCCTAATATGCCAGGCGCGCCCCGATACCCGCGTTACGGTGCTCGATAAACTGACCTACGCCGGAAACCGCGCCAACCTCGCCGGTCTCGATATTGACCTCGTGGAGGGGGATATCGCCGATCCCGCCACCGTAGAACCGCTCGTCGCCGCTGCCGATGTAGTGGTTCATTTTGCCGCCGAGTCCCATAACGACAATTCTTTGCGCGACCCCTCGCCCTTCATCCACACGAACCTCGTAGGCACATTCACCCTTCTGGAAGCCTGCCGGAAGCACGATACCCGCCTCCACCATGTCTCCACTGACGAGGTTTTCGGAGATCTGGAAATCGGGGCAGACACCAAGTTTACTGAGGAGACCGCCTACGCTCCCTCCAGCCCGTACTCAGCCACCAAGGCGGGGTCTGACCACCTCGTGCGGGCATGGGTGCGTTCCTTCGGACTGCGCGCGACCATCTCAAACTGCTCCAATAATTACGGGCCTTACCAGCACATCGAGAAGTTCATCCCCCGCCAAATCAGCAATATCCTTTCCGGACACACCCCCAAGCTCTATGGCACGGGCGAGCAGGTGCGCGATTGGATCCACGTCGATGACCACAACGAAGCGGTGCTCGCCATCCTCGAGCGGGGCCGCATCGGCGAGACCTACAATATCGGCGCGGACCAGGAAGATATTAATAATAAGCAGGTCATTGAGCTGATCTGCGAAATCATGGGCCACACCCGCAATGGGCGCGCACTTTATGAGCACGTGGCGGACCGCCCCGGCCACGACCAGCGTTATGCCATGGACGCCGCCAAGCTGCGTCGCGAGCTGGGATGGACCCCGCGGTTCACGGATATCCGCGCCGGTCTCGAAGACACCATCGCGTGGTATCGCGATAACGAGGGCTGGTGGAAGCCCGAGAAAGAAGACGTGGAAGCCCGCTACAAGCAGCAAGGACAGTAGATATGCGTATTACCGAAACCGCCATCCCGGGGCTGCTCATCATCGACCTCGACGTGCACGGCGATAACCGCGGCTGGTTCAAGGAGAATTGGCAACGCGAAAAATTCACCGGCCTCGCGCCCGAGCTCGCGAGCTTCCAGCCGGTGCAGAACAATATCTCTTTTAATCACGCCGGTGCTACGCGCGGCCTGCACGCTGAGCCGTGGGACAAGCTCGTCTCGGTGGCGCAGGGCAAGATTTTCGGCGCATGGTGCGACTTGCGCGAGGGGTCAGATAGCTTTGGCGAGGTCGTCACCCACGAGGTAGGGCCGGAGACTGCGGTGTTTGTCCCACGGGGCGTCGCCAATGGCTTTCAGGCGCTGGAGGAAACCTCCTACTGCTACCTGGTGAATGAGCACTGGTCGGCCGAAGCTCGCTACGCCGCGGTGAACCTCAACATCGTGGACTGGCCGCTGGAGCCCACCGAGATTTCGGAGAAGGACAAGCAGCACCCCGCTCTTAAAGACGTGAGCCCGATGCCCGCCCGGCGCATCCTCGTCACCGGCGCGAACGGGCAGTTGGGGCGGGCGCTCAAACGCCTGCTTGCCGATGCTGAATTGTGTACCCACGCCGACTTCGATATCACCGACCCACCAGAACGGAATTGGAAGCAGTACTCCGCCATCATCAATTGCGCGGCGTATAACGACGTCAACGGCGCCGAAAACGACCGCGCCGCCGCCTGGGCCGTCAATGCGGAAGCGCCCGCACGGCTGGCGCGCATCGCCGCGGAGAACCAACTCACGCTGGTGCATGTGTCGAGCGACTATATCTTCGATGGGGCGAGCGAGGTCCACTCCGAGGAGGAGCTACCGTCGCCGCTGAGTGCATACGGGTCGTCGAAAGCCGCGGGCGATACCGCCGCGCAGACCGCGCCGCAGCACTACGTCATCCGCACCTCGTGGGTGTTCGGCGAGGGCGAGAATTTCATGTCCACCATGCGCCGGCTGGCCAATAAGGGAGTGGAGCCGAAAGTCATCCATGACCAGCGCGGGCGGCCCACGTTTGCCGAGGACCTTGCCAAGGGCATCGTCCACCTGCTTAAATCCGGAGCGGAGTACGGCGTGTATAACCTCTCCAACTCGGGCGATACCGTGGGCCGCGATGAGATTGCCATGGCCGTGTTCATCGGGCTCGGCCACGACCCGGCCGAGGTCACTCCGGTAAGCACCGAGCAATACCGCGAGATCGCGGGCCCCGAGGCGCCGCGCCCCAAGGAGTCGACGCTTGCGCTAGATAAAATCGAGGCTACGGGCTTCAAGCCGCCGAATTGGCGCGCGGCCCTTGCCCTGTACTTGGCGCTGTACCCGGAGGATTAAATGAAAGGCATCATCCTGGCCGGCGGTTCCGGCACGCGGCTCTACCCGATTACCAAGGGCATCTCGAAGCAGCTCATGCCCATTTATGACAAGCCGATGATTTATTACCCGCTCACCACGCTCATTCAGGCGGGTATTCGGGAAATCCTCATCATCACCACCCCGGAGGATGCGGGGGCCTTCCAGCGGCTCTTTGGCGATGGATCGCAGCTCGGACTCATGATCGATTACGCGGTCCAACCGCGGCCGGAGGGGCTCGCGCAGGCCTTTTTGATTGGCGAGGATTTTATTGGAGACGACAGCGTCGCACTCGTGCTCGGCGATAATATCTTCCACGGCTTCGGCAGCGAGCTCGCCCACTGCCAAGATCCGGAAGGCGGCATCATCTTCGCCTACGAGGTCTCGGATCCGCAGCGCTATGGTGTCGTGGAATTCGACACCGCAGGCCATGCGCTGAGCATCGAGGAAAAGCCGGAAGTACCGCGGTCGAACCACGCGGTGGTGGGCTTGTACTTCTACGACAACTCGGTGGTGGAGATAGCCAGGGGCATCAAGCCCAGCGGCCGCGGCGAACTGGAAATCACAGCCGTGAACGAAGAGTACCTGCGCCGCGGCGAGCTCAGTGTCCAGCGCCTGCACCGCGGGAGCGTATGGCTCGATACGGGAACGGTGGACTCGATGAGCGAGGCCTCCGCCTACGTCGAGGTGATGCAAAAACGCACCGGCATCGTTATTGGCTCACCAGAAGTGGCCGCCTTCGAAGCCGGCTTCATCGACCGCGCCCAGCTAGAAAAACTCGCCGAGCCGTTGCTTAAGTCCGGCTACGGCGAGTACCTGCGGGCGTACTAGAGGCTAGTAGCCGCGCTCGATGTATTCGTCGATGCGCGCTGCCTCCGCGCCCACCGTGGTGGCGTCGCCATGCCCTGGCAGGACCTTGGTGTCCTCCGGCAGGGTGAAGACGACGTTCTTCAGCGACTCGATGATCACATCGAAGTCGGAGTACTTGCGGCCGGTGGCACCAGGACCGCCGTTGAAGAGCGTATCGCCCGACAGCAGCGTCTCGCCCACGTGCAGCACCACGCAGCCCGGCGAGTGGCCCGGGGTGTGGTAGACCGTGATCTTCTCGCCGCCAATATCGAACTGACCGCGGTCCGCCAATGGCGTGTATGGAGCATCGCCATTGGACTCCTGCCACAGCATGTCATCGTCCGGGTGCAGGTAGACCTCGGTATCGAAGCGCTTGGCGGCCTCGGGGGCGAGCTCGCAGTGGTCATTGTGCGCGTGGGTGAGCAAGATGCCTTCCACGCGGCGGTCGCCAACGAGCTCTGCTACCGCATCCAGATCGTGGGAGGGGTCCACCACGTACACGCTGGAGTCATCGCCCACGACGTAGACGTTATTGTCCACGTCCCACTCGCCGCCATCGAGGCGGAACTTGCCAGAAGTAACCGTGCTATCGATACGCATTAGAACTCCACCACCGAACGCAGAACCTTGCCGGACTTCATGGTGGTAAAGGCCTGCTCGACGTCGTCAAGCGCAATGCGCTCGGAGACGAACTTGTCCAGCGGGAAGTTGCCGGCCTTGGACAGCGCTACGTAGGCGGGGAAATCGCGCTCTGGGAGGCAATCGCCGTACCACGCAGGCTTGATGGAGCCGCCGCGGCCGTAGAGGTCGATGGCCGGAATGTCCACGTGGTCGGTGAGGTTCGGCACGCCCACCATGACCATGCGGCCGGCGTGGTCGCGGGAGTAGAAGGCCTGGCGCCAGGTGGGCTGGATGCCCACGGCGTCGATGGACACGTCGGTACCGAAGCCGCCGGTGAGCTCGCGGACCGCGTCAATAACCTCCTGCTCCGAGAGATCCTTGGAGCAGATGGTGTCGGTCGCGCCGAACTCGCGAGCGGTTTCCAGCTTGGACTCGTCGATGTCCACGGCGATGATCTTGGCCGCGCTCGCCAGCTTGGCACCCGCAATGGCAGCCATACCAACGCCGCCGCAACCAAAGACAGCGACGGACTCGCCGAGCTGGATATCGCCGGTATTCACGGCCGCGCCGAGGCCCGCCATGATGCCGCAGCCCAGCAGGCCAGCGGCAGCCGGGTCGGTGTCTTCCACCTTGGTGCACTGGCCCTCGTGGACCAGGGTCTTCTCAGCGAAGGAACCGATGCCCAGCGCAGGGGTGAGCTCGGTGCCGTCCTCGAGGGTCATCTTCTTGGAGGCGTTGTGGGTATTGAAGCAGTACTTTGGCTCGCCCTTCTTGCAGGCGCGGCACTCGCCGCACACGGCGCGCCAGTTCAAAATGACGAAGTCGCCTTCCTCCACGTGGGTGACCGCAGAACCTACGGTCTCTACTACGCCTGCGGCCTCGTGGCCGAGCAGGAAAGGGAAGGCGTCTTCAATATCGCCATCGCGGTAAGCAAGGTCGGTGTGGCACACACCGCAGGCCTGGACGCGCACGATGACATCGTTAGGGCCGGGGTCAGGAACGACAATGTTGACGGTTTCGACTTCCGCACCCTTGGAACGGGCGATAACAGCTTTTACAGTCATGCGCCCGAGCGTACCGATATTTTCAAAACCGGCGCATTATTGAAAACTCTTTTTAAGAGTGGGCAATGACGTTGGCCGCATGCTCGTGACCACGCTGGTTCATATGGATGGGCAGGTTGCCGTCACCACCAGTAAAGTCCACCAGACCAGCCCACATGCGCTGGTTTGCATCGGCGCACATGCCGTTATTGCGGGTAGAGGGCTTCAGATCCAGGAACTGCACGCCGGTGCGCGCCGCCAAGTCCACCTGCATCCACTGCGCCTTATTCTCAAAGTCTTGGATGCCCGGCAGGAAGGTGGAATCGGCCGGGCGCGGACCGAAGTGGAAGAGGCAGTAATAAGGGCCGGTGCCGATGGTGGGGTATCCCACGATCTGGACGCGAGCGTTCGGGGCAGCGCGCTTAATGCGCTCGATCTGCGGGGCGGTGCGGTCCGCGAACTCCTTGCGAATCTGCGGCAGGCTCATATCGCGGTGGTTGTAGGTGTCATTAAAGCCGGTGGTGATGACCACGCGGTTAGTGGCCGGGCTCAGCGCGCCGGTACGGATGGCCGCATCCACCTGCTGGAAGATCTGCGGGCCGCGGGACATGGACACGGCGCCGGAGCAGGAGAAGTCCCGCACCGGAAGGCGCAGCTTGGCGCCGGCGCGCTTGGCGTAATTATTAGAGGTCGGGCAATCTACGCCCACACCTTTAGAGGGGGCGTAGCGGTGAGCGAGGTAGGAGCCGGCGTCTGGATCCGCCAAGACGGAATCGCCGAAGGCTACCAGGTTGCGCTCCGCGGCGGTGGCCTGCGGTGCGACAGCCACGCCTACGACGGCCAGCGCGGACGCCACCACGGAGAGGACTTTGAGCTGCAGAGATTTCATGAGATCCTTTTCTAGAAACACCAGTAACTTCAGGTAACTGTAGTCACTTCTGTAACATATTTCGAGTTGGCGGCAACACCGCCCGCCTCTCTCACGATATCGTCCATGGTTATCTTTTCGTTATCTTCGCTAATTTGGAGCTTTCCCGATCGTGAATTTTTCTGATTTCACATTCCACGCTGCAGCCCTCGGCCGGTTCGTGCCGGCGCTTCTTAACGCTGGACTCGTCAGCCACCAAGGCGGCGCGAAGGCCCAGCTCAATCTCCTGCCGAACCTGGCCCGCTACCGCTTCACCACCGCGCGCGAGATCGAACAAGGCTACCTCGCCTGCCCGGAGCGTTTGGCGCTTATCGACGACGACGGCACCCTCACCTACCGCCAGCTGCGCACCCACACGCAGGGCTTCGCCCGCTACCTCCGCTCGCTGGACCTGCCCGAGATCCGCCTCGGCGTCATGGCGCGCAACGGCCGCGGCATCATCATCCCGCTCGGCGCCAAGGGCTATGTGGGCGCTTCTATTTACCTGCTCAACGTGGGCTCCTCCCCGGAGCAGCTGGCCGGCTGCATTGAGGAAAACGGCATCAATGTGCTCGTCGTGGATGATGAATTCATCGACCGCGTGGACACCGATATCCCGGTCATCATCGCGCACGATACGGGCGCAAGCGATCTACCGAAGCTGGATAAAATTGTGAAGAACCCACCGGCCGTGCAGCTGCCGCGCTTCCCCAAGCACGGCCCGATTGTGCTCATGTCCTCCGGCACCACCGGCATTCCGAAGGGCATTGTGCGGCCGGAGCCGACCCTGCCGGTGGTGCTGGCATCCATCGTGGATACGATTCCGTGGCGCGCCGACCAGCGCCTACAGCTCACCGCCTCCATTTTTCATACCTGGGGCTGGGCCTGCATCAATATTGCACTGGGCCTGCGCAATACCATCGTCACCCGCCGCGTATTCGACGCGGAGCAGGTGCTTGACGACGTCCAGCGCTACCGCCTCGATGGCATGATTTCCTCCCCCATCTTTTTCAAGCGCTTGGTGGAGCGGGATCCAGCCGGCGAGTTCGATACCTCGAGCCTGAAATTTATCGCCTCGGCCGGCAATGCGCTGACCCCGGAGGTGGTCAAGGAGACCAATGAGCGCTTCGGCGCCATCCTGTGCAACGTGTACGGATCCACCGAGCTCGCGCTCGCAACGACCGCCACCATGGATCAGGTGGCCGCCAACCCCACCATCGCCGGGCGCGTGGCCTCGGGCACGAAGCTGCGCATCCTCGATAAGGAGGGCCACCCGGTTCCGCGCGGCGAGGTGGGAGAAATCTACCTGACCAACTCCACCGCGATGACCGGCTATACCAACCCGAACCTGCGGCTCAATAAGGTGGACGGGCTCATTTCCATCGGCGATTTGGGCTACATCGACGAGCACGACTTCCTCCACGTGGTGGGCCGCGCCGATGACATGATCATCGTCGGCGGCGAAAACGTCCACCCGCAGTCCGTCACCGAGGTTCTCGAGGCCATGCCCGGCATCCACGAGGTGCATGCCGGCGGCGTGGAGGATAGCGAGACCTTCCAGCGCATCGCCGTGTGGGCGGTGCCTACTGCCGACGCCGCCGGAAAGGCCCTCACCGCCGACGCCATCCGCGACTGGGTCCGCACCAAGCTCGCCGATCACTCCGTGCCGCGCGACGTGCACTTCCTGGCCAAGCTTCCGCGCAACGCCACCGGCAAGGTGGTCCCGCGCCTGCTTAATAACGACAGCGAGGCTTAGCGCGCCGCCCCCACAACGCGCTTTCCCCAATAACGCGAAAGGCCGCAGGCTATACACCTGCGGCCTCTGTGGAGCCGCCTGCGAGAATCGAACTCGCGACCTTTTCATTACGAGTGAAATGCTCTACCGACTGAGCTAAGGCGGCACGCTGCTCGGCATGCGCCAGTGCAGCAAGAGAAAGTTTAACCTAGGGGCGCCGCGGAATAGAAATCGGGCCCCACCTACAGGCACGCGCGGCGCAGGCGGCCCACCAACCCGTCGAAGGCAATCTGCGTGCCGACGTTTTGGGTCAGCTGCTCGCGGCACAGCGTAATGGCCGCCTGGCAGTCCAGCAGGCCTTCCTCGCTCACGCGCTGCGCGATCTCACCAGAAAGTCCAGCAAAATCCGGGTGGGTGAGATCCACCTGCGCGCCCACCTTCTGCATGAGTGCATCGCGGTAGACGCCGGAGAGATCAACAAGCACGAGGTCCAGGTTGTCGATCACGCGGCGCTTCGCCCGCTTCTTGTGCTGGTCCTGCAGATCCTTGATGGCGGAGCGGGCGTCGCGCTGCGCCTTGGCCGCACCTTTGCCCTTCGCACCCACGCCGAGGGTCTGTTCCAGCTTCGCCAGCTCGGCCTCTTCCTGTTCCTTATGTGATTCCTTCGCCTCCGAGTCCACCAGCTTCAGCAGCGAGGTCACCGCCTGGAAGCCTTGGGAGCCGTGGAAGACCTCTTCTGCCAGGTTGATGGCCACCGCGCGGCGTTTTTGCACCGCCGGATCGTTGACCAGGCGCCGCGCCCGGCCGACGTGGCGGAGGGAGGTGAGGGCGGCCAAGTGGGCGTCGTGATCCGAGGCGCCCTCGCCGACCAACTGGGCGGTAATGCTCTCCACCGACGGGGAGGGAATGTAGAGGTGGCGGCAGCGCGAGCGAAGGGTCTGGGAGAAGTCCTCGGGGGCGTCGGAAGGAGCGCACATGATAATCACGGTGCGCGCCGGCGGCTCCTCCACCGTCTTGAGCAGGGCATTCGCGCCGTTATTGTTCAGGCGGTCAGCGTTATTGAAGATCACCACTCGCCAGGGCGCCACCGTGGGCAGGCTCGCCGCGCGGCCGATGACCTCGCGCACCGTATCCACGGGAATGATGACCTCCTGCGGATCCACGAGGACCAGATCGGTGTGCTGTTTGGTTTCTAGCACCGCGCGGCAGGCCTCGCACCGGCCGCAGCCTGGTTCCTCCGGGTCCGTGCACATGAGCGCGGCCGCAAAATCGATGGCGGCCAAGGAACGGCCGGAGCCCGGCGGGCCGGTAAATAGCCAGGAATGGCTCATCGCCCGCGGGTCTGCCCCCGGCATCCCCCGAGCTGCCCGGGCGGCGCCCAGGATAGTGCGGGCCACACCTGGGGTATCTGCCAATCTTTGCGCAACGCTTCCGGTATTCACTCGCCCTAGCCTACTGGTCTTACTAAAGTATGAAAGCATGAACAGACTACTGCGCGGCGCACGATGGCTCATGGGTACCCAATGGCCGGTCTACGCTGCCTTAGTCCTTGGCGCGAACCTCATCGGTGCCATCGCGATCATGACCTTCGTCCTCTATTTCTTACCGATGCCGGAGATTAAGGACTTTGCCGCCGAGCTACCCAGTCTGATGGGCGTCGCCGCGGTGTACCTCATCTTTGCCGTGGTCATCGGCATCGCCGTCACCCTGCTGCTTTTCCGCCCGGTGCTGGACTGGCAGCGCAACCCGGACGAGCACGATCCGAATATGGTGCGCAACCTGGTGCTGCGCATCCCCGTCTACCAATCCGTGGTGGCGGCCGCGGTGTGGCTCATCGGCATCATCCTGGCCGTGGTGATTTCCGGCCGGGAAGCTGCCAGCCTCGGGCTCGTCGTGGGCGTGTCCGCCACCCTGGCCGGCCTCGTGGTGGTCATCTTGACCTACCTGCAGGCAGAGCGTCTCGTGCGCCCGGTGGCCGCCCAGGCGGTGGCTCGCCGCTTCGAGGACGCCACCCTGGAGCCGCCCATCAAGTACCGCCTGATTTCCACCTGGCTGATGACCTCCGGCGTGCCGCTGGTGGGCATCTTGCTCGTGCTCATCGCCCAGCGCACCGGGCTCTTCTCCGGCACCGCAGGAGACCTCGTGCCTGCCATTACCGCCCTGGCACTTACCGCCCTGGCCACCGGTTTTATCGGTACTAGCTTCGCGGTGATGAGCGTGGTGGACCCGATCGTGGAGCTCCAAGACGCCATTAACCGGGTGCGCCGCGGCGAGAACAATGCCGAGGTCGATATCTATGACGGGTCCGAGCTGGGCGTGCTGCAGGCCGGTTTCAACGAGATGATGCGCGGCCTGCGCGAGCGCCAGCGCGTGCGCGATATCTTCGGCCGCTACGTCGGCGCCGAGGTGGCGCAGCGCGCCCTGGAAGAGCGCCCCGAGTTGGGCGGCGAGGACCGCAAGGTCGCGGTGCTCTTCATTGACGTCATCGGTTCTACTACCTTCGCCGTCAACCACTCCCCCGAGGAGGTAGTGGAGGAGCTCAATAAGTTCTTCGAGCACGTTGTCCAGGTGGTGCACCGCAATAAAGGCATCATTAATAAGTTCCAGGGCGATGCTGCGCTGGCTGTCTTCGGCGCGCCGCTCAATGTTTATGATTCCGCTTCCATGGCCCTGCAGGCCGCCCGCGAGCTGCGCGGCGAGTTGCGCGGGCTGGAGCTGCAGGCGGGCATTGGCGTGGCGGCGGGGCACGTCGTCGCCGGGCACATTGGCGGCGCGGATCGCTTCGAATACACCGTCATCGGTGACGCCGTGAACGAGACCGCGCGCCTGACCGAGCTGGCCAAGGACACCCCGGGCCAGGTACTCACCAACGCCGCCACGCTCAAGACCGCTAATGAGGCCGAGCAGGCCCGCTGGACTATGATGAAATCCATTGAGCTGCGCGGGCGTCACCGCATGACCCAGCTGGCTCGCCCTATCCGCGCTACCCTGGCAGAACGTTCCGAGGTATAACGAGGTTTTTCAGTGAGCTCAGCTTCCCGGCCCCGCATGATCGTGCCCGATGTGGCACGCGGCATGGCCCTTCTAGGCATCGCCATGGCCAATATGACCACGGCATGGATCATCACCACCGACCGGCAGGGCAGCTATTTCGGCGGCATCATCGATGGCAGCGCGTGGGATAAGGCGGCCGTCGTCTTTGGCGCCTTCTTTGTCCACAACCGCGGCCTGCCCATGTTTTCTACCCTGCTCGGCTTTGGCGTGGGGCTTATTGCGATGAGTCTGTGGCGGCGCGGGTTTCCGGTGCAGGCGGCGCGCGGGGTCATCGCTAAGCGCTATGCCTTCTTGGCGGTGATGGGCGCGGTGCACTTGGTGCTGCTGTTTTGGGGCGACATTATGTTCTTCTATGGCGTGGCCGGAATTATCATCGCATTCCTGCTGCGCAAACGGGATTCTACCCTCATGCTCGTTGCCTATATTCTGTTTGCGCTGTGCGCGCTGGGCGGGGTTGTGGCCTTTATTTCCGGTGCCTTGGATCCCCTCGGCGTGGTGGCCACGGAGGGCATAGGCACCATCGAGTCTTATCCAGATCTGCTGCTCAGTCAGCTTATTACCCTGGGCAGCCAGGCCGTTGCCACGCCGATCATTGTGCTGATGTACCTGCCCGTCATGCTGGTGGGCTTTGTGTGGGCGCGCCAGGGCGTGCTTGCCGACGTCCCCTCTCACCGCCCCACCCTCATGCGTTGGGTCACCATTGCGGTGGCCATTACCGTGGTTATCGGTACTTTGTGGTCTTTGAGCACGCTGGGGGTCATCGAGCAGCGCTGGGCCAATGCAGCCAATAATGCCAACGCTTTCATCGGTGTCTTTACCGGACCTGGCATCCTGGCCGGGCTCGCGCTGCTGCTGCAGCCGGTGCAGGAGCGGCTCTCGGCCGGCGCGCCGCTGCCCACAGTGCTGTGGCCTTTTGCGGCGCTGGGCAAGCGCTCCATGAGCGGCTACGTGGGGCAGTCCATTCTCTTTTTCTTCCTCGTGCACCCGTTCACGCTGAACTTCGGCCACGATCTGGGCGCCTTCGGCCAAGCCGCGCTGGCCTTCGCGGTGTGGTTGGCCACGCTTATCGGGGCCTGCGTGCTGGAGGCCTTCGACCTCCGCGGCCCCTTCGAGGCGGTGCACCGCCGGCTGTCCTACGGTCCGACGATGCAGCCGCAGCTACCGCGTGCGGCACAGGCCATCAATGAGCAGCAGGTGGCCGACAACTAGGGCGCCCGCCTCGGCCGCGCCCACCAGGCGCGCCCCCTGCTTCCGCTTACCGCGATAGTGCTGCGCGAGCGCCGCGCGCAGGGCCGTCAGCCCCTCGGCCACAACGAGTAGGTTGGCGCCGTGGCTCATGCCCTTGCCGGCCTCGGTGCGCAGCGCTGGGTCTCCCGCCAAAGCCGAGGTCGTGAGCACGGCCGCGCCGCCCACCGCGACCGCAGCGGCCGTCGGCTGTGTGCGAGCGGCGGCAACGCCCGCGCCCCATGCTGCCGCGCGCAGGCCCCAGCCTAGGGCATCATTGCGCGCGCCGCGGCGATAGAGGCTCCACGCATAGGCGGCGTGGTTCGCCGTTACAGCCGCCACGCCAAGCGCCGAAGGACGGGTGAGCCGGCGGGCCTTTTCCACCTGGCCAATAGCTGCGGCTACAACTCCGGCGCCTACGGCGGGTTCTTCGCGAACCGAGGCCAGAACCTGCGGCCGTGCACTGATATCGGTGACGGCGCGCCACAGAGCCGCGGCGCCTTCTCGGGTGCGGACAAGAAAATCGTTCATGCCCGCCACCTTACGCGGTTACTTCTTGCGCGAGCCGGCCTTTACCACGTTCTTCGTGCCGGGCGAAGGCTTCTTAGTCGCCTTCTTTCCAGCCTTCTTCGTGGACTTTTTGGTGGCCTTCTTGGTTGCCTTCTTTTTCGTCGTCTTCTTAGAGGACTTCTTGGTGGACTTCTTCTTGGTCTCGCCGGAAGCTTCCTTGGCGCGGCGCTCGGAAAGGAGTTCGTTCGCGCGGGCGTCGGTAAGCTGCTCCGGGTCATCGCCGCGGCGCAGGGAGGCATTGGTGGTGCCATCGGTGACATAGGGGCCGAAGCGGCCGTCTTTGACGGTCATGGGCTTGCCGGAGACGTCGTTATCGCCCAGCTGCTTAATCGGCGGCTGGGCCGCTGCGCGGCCGCGACGCTTCGGCTCGGCGTAGATGCGGCGGGCCTCGTCCAAGGTGACGGTGAAGATCTGCTCTTCCTTAGCCAGCGAGCGCGAATCGGTACCCTTCTTCAGATACGGGCCGTAGCGGCCGTTCTGCGCGGTGATCATCACGCCGTCGTCCTCGCCCACCTCGCGCGGCAGGGAAAGCAGCTTGAGGGCCTCCTCCAAAGTCACGGTGGACGGTTCCATGGAGCTAAATAGCGAAGCCGTACCCGGCTTGAGCTTGTTCTCGATGTACTCCTTGACGCGCTTTTCCTTCTGCTTTGCGGCCGTCTTGGTTTCCCAGTTCTTGGCGCGTTTTCCTTCCTCGGCGCGTTGCTTGTCTTCCTCGGCGCGCTCCTCGGCGACGACCTCCTCGGCCTCACCCTCGGCCTTCTCTCGCTCATCCTCGCGGACGATTTCGGTGACATACGGGCCGAAGCGGCCTTCCTTGGCCACGATCATGCGGCCGTTTTCTGGGTTCTCGCCCAGCTCGCGGCCGCCCTGCGGGGTGGCGAAGAGCTTTTCCGCCAGCTCCTCGTTCAGGCCGTCTGGGGTGACGGTTTCGGACAGGTTAGCGCGCTGGTACTCGATGCTGCCGTCGTCATTAGTGCCAACGGCGCGCTCAATATACGGGCCGTAGCGGCCTACGCGGACAAAGACGTCGCGGCCCTCGGTGTCGGTATAGAGGCGCAGGGAGTTGACCTTGCGGGCGTCGATGGCTTCCAGGTTGACGTCGATAAGCGACTTCAAGCCGCCGTGGCGGGCAATGGAAGCCACCTTCTGCTCGTTGGCCTCGGCGTTGCCAAAGTAGAAGCCGTTAAGCCAGGCGGTGCCGTCCTCGATGCCGGTGGCAATCTGGTCTAGCTCGTCTTCCATGGAAGAGGTGAAGTCATAATCCACCAACTCGGTGAAGTTTTCCTCCAACAGGCCTACGACGGCGAAGGCAACCCACGAAGGCACCAGCGCATTGCCGCGCGAGACCACATAGCCGCGGTCCTGGATGGTCTTGATGATGGACGCGTAGGTGGACGGGCGGCCGATTCCCAGGTCCTCCATCTTCTTGACCAGGCTGGCCTCGGTATAGCGCGCCGGCGGGTTGGTGGAGTGGCCCTCGGCGGAGACCTCCTTGGCAGTCAGGCCGCGGCCCTCTTCCAAGTGTGGCAGGCGGGTCTCGCCCTTCTTGTCACCCTTGGCGTCGTCCGCACCGTAGGCCTTCAGGAAGCCGGGGAAGGTAATGGTGCGGCCGGTGGCGGAAAATTCCACGTCGTAGCTGCCCTTATCGGTGGCGGCGGTGCCGGCTACGGTGACCTTCATGGAGGTTCCCTTCGCATCGGCCATCTGCGAGGCGACGGTGCGCTTCCAAATCAGGTCATAGAGCTTAAACTCCTCCGCATCCAACTGGCCGGAGAGCTGGCCCGGGGTGGCGAAGGACTCGCCGGCCGGGCGGATGGCCTCGTGAGCCTCCTGGGAGTTTTTCACCTTGCGGTCATATACACGCGGGGAATCAGAGACGTACTCTGCGCCATAGATGCTGGTAGCGGAGTTGCGCGCGGCGGACAGGCCCTGCTTGGAGAGCGAAGTGGAGTCCGTACGCATATAAGTAATGTGGCCGTTTTCGTACAGTCGCTGCGCAATGCGCATGGTGCGCTCAGAGGTAAAGTGCAGGCGGCGTCCGGCCTCCTGCTGCAGCGTGGAGGTCATAAACGGCGCATAGGGCTTGCGCGTATAGGGCTTGTGTTCGACCCCAGCGACCTGCATATCCGCACCGCGCAGCGCTGTTTCCAGCGCCTTAGCCTGTGGCTCGGTGATGACGATGACGTCTTTGCTCTTGACGTTTCCGCGGTCATCAAAGTCGCGGCCCAAGGCCACGCGCTTGCTATTGACGGCCGTGAGGCGGGCGTCGAAAGTAGCAGGGTTGTCCGCATCCGCAGCGCCGGTATCTAGCGTGGCGGCCAGGTCCCAGTAGTCGGCCGGGATGAACGCCATGCGCTCGCGCTCGCGCTCGACGATGACGCGGGTGGCCACCGACTGCACGCGGCCGGCAGAAAGCCGCGGCATGACCTTCTTCCACAGCACCGGGGAGACCTCATAGCCGTAGAGACGGTCGAGGATGCGGCGGGTTTCCTGGGCGTCGATAAGATTGTAATCCAGATCGCGGGTATTGTCCGCGGCCTCCAGGATCGCGGACTTGGTGATCTCGTTAAAGACCATGCGGCGCACCGGAACCTTGGGCTTGAGCACCTCGAGTAGGTGCCAGGCGATGGCCTCGCCCTCGCGGTCGGGGTCTGTTGCGAGGTAGAGCTGGTCGCACTGCTTCAGCTTGGACTTGAGGTCCGCGACCTTCTTCTTTTTATCGGGGCTCACCACATACAGCGGTGCGAAGTCATCCTCCGGGTTCACGCCGAGGCGCGCCCAGGATTCCTTCTTATACTTAGCCGGCACGTCCGCAGCGCCACGGGGAAGATCGCGGATATGACCCACGGAGGCCTCCACGATGTAGTTGTCTCCGAGGTAAGGCTGAATCTTCTTCGCCTTCGTCGCCGACTCGACGATCACCAAGGTCTTTCCCGGCCCGGCTGCTTCTGCCACTTCGACTTCATCCCTTTCGATGATGCGAACAATAAGGTATGCACGCTTTCAGCAATCGCCCCTAGCGTACACAGTTGATCTGCGTTTCCTTTCTCGCACCATATACGCGGTTCTGCCAAAAGGCCGTTTTCAGGGGCACTATGTACCCCCACGGAACGGGTCTATACTGGCCTACTTAGAACGCCCAGTAGCTGTGAAAGCATTGTGGGGCACGATAGCACACCCAAGACGACGCCCGGGGAGTATTCATGGTTGACACCATCACTATGTGGATCGAAACCGTCATGTCCACAGAGTGGATCTACCCGCTGGTGGGCGTACTGATCTTTGGTGACTGCTTCTTCCCCGTGCTGCCTTCTGAAATCCCGCTCAATATGGCCGGCGCCTGGTCCGGCTCCCAGGGCTTTCCGCACCTGCCCACCATGTTTTTCGTGGCGCTCATTGCCGCCATGATGGGCGATAATCTCTGTTTCCTGCTGGGCACGCGCTTCATGCCCCTGCTCCAGCGCGTACCTAAGGGATCGAAGGCCTACGAGGGGCTCAAGTGGGTCAAGCGCAATATGCGTCGCGGCGGCGGTGCGGCCATTATTATTGCCCGCTTCATTCCTTCAGCGCGCCTGTTTATGACCATCCTGTTGGGGTCGATGCGCTTCCCGTGGCTCGTCTTTGTCTTCTTCGACACCATCGGCGTCGCGCTCTGGGCGGCCGAGGCGCTCGCCATTGGCTACCTGGGCGGCATGGCCTTTTCCAATTCGCCGGTGCTGGCCGTGGTGGTCAGCATCATCGCCGCCGTCATCATCGGCGTGGGCCTGCAGAAACTGCAGAATAAGTTCACCGAGTGGTGGGATACCCGGCGCGGCTACGCCGAAACGCCGTAGCGGGAAGACCTGAGCGAGGCAACCGGCCGCCTAAACTACGGACACGGACTGGGCCTGCTCGCCCTTCGGGCCGGAGCCTACCTCGAAGGTGACCTGCTGGTTTTCTTCTAGGGTGCGAAAGCCGCTGCCCTGGATCTCGGAGTAGTGGACGAAGATATCGCCTTCGCCGTCCGCGCGTTCGATGAAGCCGTAGCCCTTTTCAGAGTTAAACCACTTAACGGTTCCTTGTGCCATGGTGTGCAGTCCTTTTCTTGATTAGCGGTGCGGCGATTCCGCGCCGAGGGGTTCGGTAAATGCGTCCTTTAGCAGTACCTTAAAGTGTAAACACCGCACCAAGACATCATTGGCCTCATATCAGTGTGACACGTTCCACGCCAAAGCGATAGGCCTAACCCACGAGGGGGTAAAAATGGCTCACCCGGAAACGGATAATCCCCTGGGAGAAGAGCTGCTCGAGTTCATCCAGCGCCGCCTCGATGAGGCCACTCTCACATTTCACACCACCCTGCCGCCGCAGCGTGCGCAGTATGCCGAGTGGCCCGAATGGGTGCTGCCGGAGTTGAAGGAGAAGCTGGTCGAAGGGGGCGTCGGCAAGCTGTATAGCCACCAAGCGGAGCTGGCGCAGGCGGCCTGGGCCGGCGAGGATGCGGTGATTTCTACCGGTACGTCCTCGGGTAAGTCCCTGGGCTACCAGCTGCCCATTTTGAGCCGGCTGGCGCAGGAGCCGACCGCCTGCGCGCTGTATCTCACCCCCACCAAGGCGCTGGGATCTGACCAGCTGCAGGCGGTGCTCGAGCTGTGCCGGGGCATTCCGGCGCTCAAGGGCGTGGTGCCCTCGCCTTATGACGGCGATACGCCGCAGGAATCCCGCGCGGGCGTGCGCGATCATTCGCGGTTCATTTTCTCCAACCCGGATATGGTGCATATGTCGCTGCTGGCGGCGCACGCGCGGTGGGCGCGGCTGCTGCGGCACCTGGAGTTCATCGTCATTGATGAATGCCATTCCTACCGAGGCGTTTTTGGCGCGAACGTGGCGCTGGTGCTGCGGCGCCTGCTGCGCCTGTGCGCGCACTATGGCTCGCGGCCGACGGTAATTTATGCCTCGGCCACTATGAAGGACCCGGGCCGGCATGCGCAGCGCCTTACCGGCCGGCCCGCCCGCGCGATTACGGAGGACACCGCGCCCACCGGCGCGCGCACCGTGGCGCTATGGGAGCCGGGCTTTATCGAGGGCGCCGAGGGCGAGCACGGGGCGCCGGTGCGCCGCGCCGCCACCACCGAGGCGGCCGAGATGATGGCCTCCTTCATCGCCGAGGGCGCGCGCACCATGACCTTTGTGCGTTCGCGCCGCTCGGCCGAGGTAGTAGCCATGCGCGCGGCCGAGGTGCTCTCCGGTAGCCTCGGCCGGCCCGATTTTGCCCAGCGCATCGCCGCCTACCGCGCCGGTTACCTGGCCGAGGACCGCCGCAAGTTGGAGCGCGCGCTTGACGACGCCTCCTTGCTCGGCGTCGCCACCACCTCCGCCCTCGAGCTGGGTATCGACGTCGGTGGGCTCGATGCTGTGGTCACGGCCGGTTTCCCGGGGACCGTCGCAAGCTTTTGGCAGCAGGCCGGGCGTGCGGGCCGCCGCGGGCAGGGCTCGCTCGTAGTGCTCATCGCCCGCGATGAGCCGATGGATACCTACCTGGTCCACCACCCCGAGGCCCTGCTGGGTCGGCCGGTGGAGGCCAGCGTCTTCAATCCGGCCAATCCGTATATCCTCTTCGGCCACGTCTATTGCGCCGCAGTGGAAAAGCCGCTGGATGATGCCACGATTGCCGCCTGGGGCGCCCAAGACGTGGTCCACCAGCTGGCCGAGTCTGGCCTGCTGCGCCGCCGCGAGCGCGGCTGGTTCGCCGTGCCCATCCCTGCCCATTCACCGGAGGAACTCTCGCCCGAAACGGCGCATACCGCGGTTTCGCTGCGCGGCGGGGCGGGCGAGGAAGTCATGATCATGGATTCTTCGGACGGCCGCCTGCTCGGCACCATCGACGCCGCCCGCGCTACTAGTCAGGTCCATCCCGGCGCGGTGTACCTGCACCAGGGCGAAAGTTTTGTCATCGAGGGGCTCATCCTCAGCGATTACCTGGCACTGGCTCGGCCCGAGGCCCCGGACTATTCCACGACTCCGCGCTCCACCACGGATATCCGCATCCTGCGCGAGGCCGATAACCTGGTCAATTACTCCCCGGGGCTGTGGGTGGCGGACGTGGAAGTGGAGGTCACCGACCGCGTCACCGGCTACCAGGTGCGGCTTGCCGACGGCACCATTGGCGATGACATCCCCCTCGATCTCCCCGAACAGCGCCTGGTCACCCGGGCGGTGGCCTACACCATCGATCCGGTGGCGCTTTCCGCCATGGGTGTGACGGCCTCCGATACTCCTGGCACGCTGCACGCGGCCGAGCACGCCGCCATTGGCCTATTACCGCTTATCGCCACCTGCGACCGCTGGGACATTGGCGGCGTCTCCACCGCGTTGCACCCCGATACGCAGCTGCCCACCGTCTTTGTCTACGACGGCCACCCCGGCGGCGCCGGTTTTGCTGAGGAGGGCTTTCGCCGCTTCCCCGAATGGATCGAGGCTACCTTCGAGGCGGTGCGCTCTTGTCCGTGCGAAGCCGGGTGCCCGTCGTGCGTCCAGTCGCCCAAGTGCGGAAACGGAAACAATCCGCTGAGCAAGGACGGCGCCATCAAGCTACTGGGTGCGCTGGTCACCATGACGCAGGGCTAGCCTCAACTTAAGCGGTTTTGCCTTTTTCTTCATTTACTCGCTGCGCCCGCGCGTGTTCATAGTCCGCGCTGCGCTGCAACAGCTCCTCACGCCGATGAGGGAACCGCTCCAAAATTATGCGCTGAATTTCCGCCGCTGCACGTGCGCGAGTGCGCCGCACTTCCGGATCCGGCTCATAAAAAGGCGAGCCTTGCGGATGTCTCATGGAGCATCGCCTCTTTCTTTTTTCGGGGCAGATTTGTCGAGCTCACCCTCTTTAAACTCTTGGGCAAAATCCCACAGTGTGTTGATAAAAGGGGAATCTCCTTCAACGTCCGATAATAATCCCAGAATTGTGGGGAGAAAATACCATCCAGTAATTTTTTCGGCTCTTTCCGCCGAGTCAGTCTTATCGATACACCACTGCACAATTCCCCACCATCTATCTTGTTCCCGCCTATGATCCGATTTGATTTCTTCGCGTACCTTTCGGCGATATTCCCGCCAAGCAATGAAGCCTGCTACGGCTGCCACTGCGGTGGGGATAAGGCGCACTACTGCTTCCTGCCAGCTCATACCGGCCCCGCCTTCGCTTGAGTGGACCGGCCACGGACCGCAGCGGTGACGATGACGTCGCGGCCGGATTCGGTGCAGGTTTCTAAGGTGGCGTCGTTAAGCTCGGCGGTATCGCGCGCGGCGGTACAAGCATCTTCACCCGTAGCGAGGGCCCAGGCACCGGCAACCGCCGCGAGGTCGGCCGCCACTTGGGCCTCGTGGCGCGCGGCCACGCGCGAGCCCACTGCCGCCACGATAAGCAGCAGGCTCACTATGGCGACGATGATACCGGCCGCGGCAATGGTGGCATAGCCTTCCTCGCCGCAGCGCCTCGGCCTACTCATTTCCGCCCACCTCGGCCGGAAATACCGCCTCGGAGCGCATGGTGCCGACGGGGGCATCGACGCTTACCGACGCCCTCACCAACCCACCGCTTTCTTCCACGCTGACCTGGGCATCCTCGCGCGGGGGATGGTATTCGACGCCGATGGCGTGCGAACGCGCGGCCGCGCCCGCCATGTCCACCGCGGCGATATAGGATGCCAGCGTGGCAATGGCACCCACGATTCCCGCCGCGACCAAGACCAGGGAGCTTAAAGCCAAGGCGGCCTCGATGGTCACGGAGCCATCGTCATCAAATACCCTGTGCATCATTCCTCCTTTCTGCCGGCAGGCTGGGCCCGCCGGCCGCGGTTAAAGAGCGGCGCTAGCTCGGGGTATTCGAGAGGGCGTCGGTAATGATGCCCTCGATGGCATCGACCACCCCGCCGCCGTTGATGACCATGTAGAGCACCCCGGCAAGCGCGGCGGCCGCCAAAGATCCCATGGCATATTCGATGGTGCTCATCCCCTCGTCATTGCGGATGAGCTGGGAATACTTATTTAGTGCGTGCATGATTAGTGTCCTTTCATGTGAGGTTTAGAGAAGTTGCGCGCCCAAACTGATGACTACGGGCGCAAGGCCTAGAACGATGAATGCTGGCAGGAAGCACACCGCCAGCGGGAGGGCGATAAATACTCCTGCGCGCTCCGCCTGCGCCGTGGCGTGGGCGGATGCTTCCGCGCGCAAAGAAGTACAGATTCGATGGCACCCGGCCGCGATGGTGGCGCCGGATTGGCCCGACATGATGACAAGCTGCGCTAAGTCCTCCAGCCCCGCATGGCCCTTCATGTGGCCCCACGCGGAGTGCGCGGGAACGCCCACGCCGAGCAGCGCGGCGACGGTCTCCCACAGTTCCTTAGTCTGGGCATCCGCGGTGCGGGCCACCGCGGTGGTGGCGCCATGTACGGAAAGCCCTGCGGCCAGGCACGCTGCGAAGAGCTCGACGTCGCCAGCTACTGCCAGTGGATCCAGCGGTGCGGCGGGCTTGAGCTTGCTTATCAGTCCCCCGCGTGCGGTCGGGCCATCGCGCGGGGTCTTGGCGGTGGTCTCGGTTGCGCTGGCAGGTGCCAAACGGGCGGTGTGCGACGGCAGGCCGACAAAGGCGGCGAGGGCGATAAAGATGAGCGGGGTCATGCGGCCGCCTTCCGGATAATGACGCGCGACCAGGCGAATCCGCCACAGGCCAGCGCCACACCCACCACGAGGAGAATGCCGCCTAATCCGCCGCCTAAAAGGAAGCCGAGGGAGTTGGCACCCATGGCCCCGCCCATGGCGATGCCGGCTATGGGCAGGCATGCGAGCACCGTGGCGGTGGCTTGGGGGCCTTGCAGGCTAGCGGCGGTGGATTGCTGGTGGCGTCGGGAAGCGTCGAGGCGGCTTTGGGCTTGGTCGAGCAAGCTGGCCACCGCTATGCCGTGGTAGGTGGATAGCTCTAATAAGTGACCTAAGCGGTGAAGCTCTGTCAGAGCCTTGCCGCCCTGCGCTTCTATCAGCGCCATGTGCGGCGGCGCACCGCGCGTGGCGAGGGCGGCCGTGGATTCCAGGGCGACGGATACCTCGCGCGGGGTGGTGGCTGGCATGGACTCCACGCCGCGGGCGAGCGCCCCAGCCAAGGTCGCCCCTGCACGCAGGTCCGCGGTGACCACGCCCAGGTAGGCGGCCAGCCCCTCGCGGCCGCGCCGCTCTGCCCGCGCGGCCACTAGGTCTTTGACGTACCAGGACACGCACCACGCGATAATGGCGGCGGCGATGGCGATGCTGATGCGTCCCACCGAGTAGAAGACCAGGCTGCCGCAAAAGACTGCGCCTAGGATAACCACGGAGCTGGTCTGTGCCCGGCGCGTGGCTGAGGCCAAGCGGCCGGCACTCGAGGGCGCGGGTATAAGCAGCGCAGCGGCAAGGAAGAGGTAGCTAAGCATGGCTGGCCTCCCCGGCAGGCTCTCCCAGCAGCTGCGCGGAGAATTCCGCGAAGCCGTCTGCCGGGCCATCTTCGGCGCTCCAGATGATGCGCGGGGTCACTGGGATTCCCTCGAGCACACCGATATGGGCGAGGCGGCGGCCCTGCGGGGTGCGCTCCATGGTCAGCACCATGTGCACAGCCGCCGCCAATTGCGAATGCAGCGCCGCGCGGTCCACGCCGCCGAGGGCGGCGAGCGCCTCCATGCGGGCTGGTACTTCAAAGAGGGAATTGGCGTGCAGCGTGCCGGCGCCGCCGTCGTGGCCGGTGTTGAGCGCGGCGAGGAGGTCCACCACCTCGCGGCCGCGGATCTCGCCCACCACGATGCGGTCCGGCCGCATGCGCAGCGCTTGGCGCAGCAGTTGTGACATCGTGACCTCGCCACTTCCCTCCGCGTTGGCCCGGCGCGAGACCACGCTGACGCAGTGCGGGTGGTGCGGGGAGAGCTCGGCGGTGTCCTCGATAACGAGGATGCGTTCGCGCTCGGAGACGGTTCCCAAAAGCGCGGAGAGCAGGGTGGTTTTGCCGGAACCGGTGCCGCCGATGACGAGGAAGGAAATCCGCTTGTCCACCACGGCGCGCAGCAGTGCCGCGATGTCGTCAGGCAGCGTGCCATTGTCTACCAGCTGGGGCAGGGTGGTCTGCGCTTGGCGCAATACGCGCAGGCTCAGGCAAGTCCCGGCAACCGCGGGCGGGCTCAGCAGTGCGTGGACGCGCAATACGACACCATCGGGGCGAGTGACGCGGCCATCGGCAAAGGGCTGCGCATCATCGAGGCGCGTGCCTGAAGCTGCCGCAAGCCGGCTGGCCAGCTGGCGGACCTCGGCATCATCGCGGAAGGTGATATCGGTGCGCTCAAGGCCTTCGCCGCGGTCCATGAATACCGCGTGTGGCCCGTTGACTACGACGTCTGTAACGCCCTCGCGCCCCAGCACCGCATCGAGCGGGCCCATGCCGGTGGCGTCTTGGCGCAGGCGGCGCAGCAGGTCGAGCACTGCAACGTCACTAATCACGCCGGCTTCTGCGCGAATGCGCCGGGCCAGAGCTGCCGCATCATGCACCAATTCGGGCTCGGCGGCAATGATGCGCTGCATCTTTTCCAGCGTTTCTTGTGCTGCTTTATGCTCGCTCATACGCCGACCTCCTCGAGGACCGCGCGGGCGGCCTTGCGCAAGGGTGCGGGGAGGCGCTGCGGCAGGCCGCCGATTTCCACCGCGCGGGTGAGGCCCCGGAGCGTCGGCAATTCTGCCAGCACCGTGCTGTGGACGATGCGTTCTACTTCGGCCGCGCTTAACGACGCCCACTGGCGTTGCCGCAGCACCACCACGCACCTGCGCCGCGCGGCATCGAGACGCACCAGAAGTTGCGCGGCCGACGCGGCCGATCGCACCTCCGCGGCCACCACGATGACCACGTGGGTACAGGCATCCGGGATGGTCTCCGGGGTGCAATCCACCACGCATACCCCTTCGCCCGCATGGGCCGCCCCTACCACCCGGGCAAGCAGGTCCTTGTCCAAGCGGAAGGGATCCGCGACGGTGCTGCGCGCGGCTGAGAGCACCGCTACCCCATCGGGCGTGGAAGGCAGCGCGCGGTAGAGATCGGCGGCATCGATGCTGCCATCGCCCACGGTAAGCTCCGGCCAGCGCGCCCCCGGTTCCGCTTCTACGCCGAGCAGGAGGTCGAGGCCGCCGGAGTATGGGTGGGCGTCGATAAGCAATGCGCGACCGTCGGCTGCGCACTGGGTGCGGGCCAGCGCGGCCGCGAAGGTAGAAGCACCCACCCCACCGCTCGCGCCCACCACTGCGATGGTCGCACTGCCCGGCCGCGCTTCCTGCGGCGCGCCCGCCGCGGCAATGCTCGCCAGCAACTCCTTCACCTGGGCGGGGATGATAAAGGCGCTCTCCGCGTGGCAGGCGAGCGCCGCCTCGTAATCAATCGGTCCGGGGTCCGCGGCCAGGAAAAGCACCGGCGCAGGCGCGGTGTGGGTGCGCCGCGCTGCTGCCACCACGCGGGCCATAAGGGAATCAACCAGCACCGCATAGGCGCCGGGCAGGCTGCGAGGGATATCGCGGGGATCGGTTACGGTCAGCACATCGTGGCTGGTCGCAGCCGCGGCGTGAACGGCCTCGGCGCGCAGCGCTTCGTCACCAATGGCGACAACGATGACGGCGGAATCAGGGTGTAATGCGTTCATGCCTCATAGCCTGAAGCAGTCGCGCAACCGCAGCGAGGCTCTGGCAGCAGCGTTGTGGATAACCCGCCAGACGTCACCATGTGGACCTAGTTTGGTTGTCGTTTCAACCAAAAATCTGTGGATAACCCGCTCCGCACGGCGGTAGATATAGGTGACGGCCCGCGCATCGGGGGGTGTGCGCGCGGGCCGTCAGTAACCCGGCCTCGGGGGGGTGAGCCGGGGCAGGCCGCACAGTATATCGGGGCCTTGCACGCATTATTATGACATGTTCGCCACCCAATCACAACAGCTAACAGCAGATTTCCACGGTCACGGCGCTGACCTGCACCGAATGCATGTTCACTCAGCGCCACCCCCACGCGGGTTCCCAATCCCACATTAGTGACATACAAATCACCGTTAACGCCAGCCACTTCTACACCAGCAAGCGCTGAGGGCGGCTACACTCGGCAGCACATCATGCCTACTTCCCGCGAGCCCCGTCATCCCCGCCCCGCCAGCGCAACCCGCACCGGCGGCGACCCCGCACGCACCGCGGCGTTTTTCGATCTCGATAAGACCATCATCGCCACCTCCTCGGCCTATGCGTTTGGTCGCGAGTTCCTCCACAACGGGCTCATCTCGCCGGCCGAAGCGCTGCAGCTCTCACTTGCTAAGGCCAGCTATATGTTCTCCGGGCTGACCAGCGAAGGCATGGATTCCACTCGCGACCAGCTCACTGCACTGGTCACTGGGTGGTCCGTGGACGAGGTGCGCGCCATCGCCCGCGACACCATGCATCACGTGGTCACACCCTCCATTTATGCCGAGGCCCGCGAACTCATCCGCGCCCACCGCGCCGCTGGCCACCACGTGGTCATCGTCTCTGCCTCCGCGGCCCTGCTGGTGGACATCATCGCAAAGGAACTCGGCGTCGAGCACGTCATCGCCACCGAATTGGCAGAGGAAAACGGCCGCTTTACCGGGGAGGTGCTCTTTTACTGCAAGGGCCCCAATAAGGCAGAGGCACTGGAGCGGACCGCAGCGGCAGAAAACCTCGACCTTAATGCCAGCTATGCCTACTCGGATTCCGCTACCGATATCCCGATGCTGGAAAAGGTAGGCCACCCCGTCGCCGTCAACCCGGACAAGCAGCTAAAGCGCCACGCCCTCGCCCACGAATGGGAGATCCGCTCCTTTAAGGACCCAGAGCCGCTCCTGCCTGCGCCGACCGCCAAAGAAATTGGAATCGGCGCCTCCGTTCTGGCAGGTACCGCGGCAGTTATCGGCGCTGGCCTGTGGCTCGCCCAGCACCCGGGCCGCCCCGGCCCGCCCAAGCGGGGCCCACGGCGCGCCTCCTAGGCCGCGCGGGCAATCGCGTCGGCTTCTTTGCCGCCGGCGGTCCAGGCGGCGAGGTGGGTTAAGAGGGCGTCGGCAAGCGCGGTGCGGTAATTGCCCACCGCGGCGGCATACTCGGCGCGGTGACGGGTGTAGTAGACCTCGGGCACGGCGAAACCGCGCGGGTCAAAGCCCGTATGCACCGCGGCGAGGCGGGAGGCAACGCGGGCGACGAGGCCACTGCGAGGGCCGAAGAACTCGCCGGCGGCAATCTCGGCATGGACCACGCTCGGCAGCAAGAGATCGAAGGCAGGGCCGCCACCCTGCGCGATGAGCCGGCCCAGCCCTTGCAAGCGCGCACTCTCGCCGGCCGGAATGCCGGTACCGCCGGCCGCGACGTCAATGCGCGCCAGTACCTGCAGCGGTGCCCTAGCAAAGGAGCGCACCGTGGCTTCTAAGAGTTCCGGGGCGGCCACGGAATAGGCGCTGACTGCGCTGGCCAGCGGCCCTTCTTCCATATCTTCTGGTCCCGGATGTGGGGGGATGGCGTGGCCGTCCAGCGCCACGCTGGCACGGGCGCCGCGCATAAGGGACTCCGCAGAGATAACCTCAAACTTGCGCAATCCTGCAGGTCGGCGGTGTGCACGAGCAATGGCAGCGGCGGCCTTTTCTGCACTTTCTTTCACCCCCGGCAGGCGAAACAGCGGGGATAACGCGTCATTTTCTGACATATCCATTAGGATAGCCGTGGAAGTCCCTAAGTATGCGTGGCACCATGGGATAATAGTGATTCCATTATTATTGGGGACATTACAAGGTTTAGATAAACGCGAGGAGAATTAATCGTGAGCAACGACGGACTTTTTACCGACGGTACTGATCAATTTGCACCGAAGGTGAACTCGATCCCTTTGAGTGACGTGGATACGTCCTCGTCCGAGACCTCGGTAGGCCAGCTGGTCTCCAACGCCACCGAGCAGATGTCCCAGCTCGTACGCTCCGAGGTGGAGCTAGCCAAGACCGAGCTGGCAGAGTCTGCTAAGAAGGGCGGCATCGGTGCAGGCCTCTTCGGCGGCGCAGGCACCATCGCACTGTATAGCTCCTTCTTCTTTTTCTTCTTCCTGGCTGAGCTCCTCGCCATCTGGCTGGACCGCTGGGCAGCGTTCCTGATCGTCTTCCTGATCATGATCGTCCTCGCCGGCATCCTGGCCTTCATTGGCCTGAAGAATGTCAAGCAGGTCAAGGCCCCGCAGAAGACCATTGATTCCACCAAGGAGCTCAAGAACCTGGTTCCGGGCAAGGCGCAGAAGTCCCTGGACCGTAAGAACACCCACGGCCTCTACACCTAAACCGGCAGGCGCCACGCGTACGTGCACCCCTCTATCCGCCCTAGCTAGCCTGGGGCGGATTTTGTGTACTTCCTCCCCTTTTCTCTACCGTTTCTGCCCCAACTATAGAAAGGCGGCACCATGGCCTTCGCACCCCTGCCTCCCTCAACGGTGGAGCTGGATGGACCTTATGCGCATGAGTTCGTCCACACCCGCGGCATCCGCTTGCACGTAGCCACGGCGGGCGATAGCACGCAGCCCCTAGTGGTGCTTATCCACGGCGCTTTTGGCGGGTGGTTCGATTATCAGGACGTCATAGCGCCGCTTGCCCAACGCGGCTTCCACGTCGCGGCCGTGGATATGCGAGGTTTTGGCATGTCCGATAAGCCACCCATTGATCCGGGACAGGATATCCGTACCTTGGTGGGCGATATTAGCGGGCTGATCCAAGCCTTGGGCCACGACGACGCCTTTGTAGTAGGCGCCGATACCGGCGGCGCGGTGGCTTGGTGCCTGGCTGCTGAGCGCCCTGAGCGGGTGCGCGGCCTGGCCTCCATTTCCGCCGCCCACCCGGTAGATCTGCGCCGCGCGATTGCCGCCCGGCCGTGGGATTTTGGCTGGATTAACCTGCGCTCGCTGCTGTGCCGCCTGCCGCGCGTTACCCGCGCCCAAAACCTGCTGCTTAGCCCCCGCGCCTATCGCAAGGAGCTGGAGCTGGATACGGGGCCTTTGCTTGCCGACGCCGCCCTAGACCGCATCCTCGATCTCCGCCTGCGCGCCTCCCGCATCGGCAGCGTCCGCCGTGGAATCTTGTGGAACCACCGCATGCGCACCGCCGTGGTCCCCTTGACCTGGGTGGAACTGGCAGTAGAGCGTCCCGTTCTCTTCATCCACGCCCAACAGCGACTGTGGAACCCTGTGGTCCGCCGCGCCGCCTCGCGCGCCCGCCGCGGATTCACCGCCACGACCGTCCCCGGCGCGAAGAACCTTCCTCACCTGGAAGCACCGGCGGATTTCGTTTCCATGCTGGCGGCCTGGCTACAAGAACATAACTAGTGCGCCACGCACTCCCCGGTATCAACCGGGTGGGTAAGCTGCGTGATGTCTCCGATTTGGGCGTTGACCTCATCGGCGGTTAAGGCATAGCCCGTCTCGGAATCATCCACCGAGGCGCCGAAGACCACGCCGAGGACCTCGCCGGCCGTGTTGACCAGCGGCCCGCCGGAATTTCCTTGTTGGATCTTGCCGCGCACGGTGTAGGAATCGCGTTCCACGCGACCATGCGAGTAGATATCCGGGCCGGAAATGGTGATGCGATCGCGCACGCGCGCCATCTCGGCGTCGAAAGGCCCGGAGTGCGGGAAGCCCATGACCATGGCATCATCGCCCGTCTGGGCCGGGGCCTGGGCCCAGGGCAGTGGATCGATGCCCAGGTCGCGCGAGTGCAGCACCGCCACATCCACATCCGGGTTGTAGTAGACCACGGTCGCGTCCTTGAGGCCCACCTTGGTATCCAAGCGCACGGTCTGCGTGCCGGCCACGACGTGAGCATTGGTGATCACGTAGTCATCGGCCGCCACGAAGCCGGAACCCATGAGGCGGCGGGAGCACTCTTCGGCGTCGCCAAGCACGTGAATGATAGACGGCCGCATGCGCCGCACCATCTCCGGATCCTGCACGTCTGGGTCCGGCTCTTCTACTTCCTCGGTGCTAATCGAGTTTTGCCACGGCGAGACCAGCGGCGGCAGGCCGGACTCGTTGAGCATCGCCGCCACCCCATTGGGCAGCGACGCTACCTGCGCCGGTGCGGCCGAGTTGAGGTTGCCCAAGATGCGGGAATCGCGCAGGCCCTGGCCGGCCGCACCGCCTAAATTAGTGGCCACGGGGATAGAAATCAGCCATATAACCACCAAGGCGGCAAAGGCTTGAAAAACCGCACCCACGGCAGAATCGAGGCGCTGCGTCTTGCGCGCTTTCATGCGATCGCGCACGCTGCCGCCCAACGAGGACCCGATAAGCTGCCCGATGCCCACAAAAAGCACCAGGATTCCCACCAATAGCAGCAAGCGCAGCGAGGGCTGCTCCACCAAGCGCAGGGCGGCTGGGGCCACGGCAATGCCTAGCACTACCCCAGCGCCCACACCTATGGAGGCCAATACCGCCGCGAGGGCGCCATTGCGCCACCCGCTCAGGAGCGCTATGAGGACGGCGACCACAATCAGGCCGTCAACGAAGAGCGCAGGAGTCATGGCTATGGGTTCTTTCTATCTGGGGTTTAAGACGTATACGTACCGCGGCACCAGCGGTTAGGACATCTTCTCATTATTGCGGGAGTTTGTGAGGGAGTCACGCAGGTCCATGACTGAATTGTTATCCCATGGCACGCTCCATCCGGAATGCTGCAAAAGCGCCGAGAGCACGCCGGCGGTAAAGCCCCAAATGACGTAGCCATTGGCGTGAAATGCTGGTCCCTGCCATTTTCTAAAGCCCACCATGAAGCGGTTGCGCGGATCGACTAACTCCCGGATCGGTACGAGAAATACATCATCGGTCTCATCGGGGCTGGCGGGATAGACCTCCCCCGGCTGGGTCCAATGCGCCAAAATCGGGCTCACCGGATTGCCGGTGGCGCGAATATGCAGCTGCTCCCACTGCTCCAGCGGGGTTACGGAGTTGCGCTGCAGGTCCGTTTCCTCCCAGGCTTCCCGCAGCGCGGTATCCACCAGGGAAGTATCCGCGGGATCCCGGCGGCCGCCGGGAAAGGCAATCTGGCCCGAGTGCGAGCGCATGGACGGCGAGCGATGCGTGAGCAAGATGCTGGCCTCCTCCGCGCTCTCACCGCTCAGCAGCATGAGCACGGCCGCTTCCCGCTTGACCGGCACCTGCACATTGGTGCCATTGAGGGACGAAGCCTGGCGGTTGCCAATGAGCTCTTGCACTTGGCTGGGGTCTACCCCCAGCGCCGGCTTGAGCCATTCTGGCGTGCGCTCGGGAAGGAGTTGACTCATGCCGCAATCGCCTCCTCCACGGCCTTTTCAATCTCCGCTGCGGAGCTAAACGGCTGCGCAAATTGCTTGCGCACCTCGCCGTCCTTGAGCACCACGGTCACCGGCACCACGCCCGGCAGGCCCAGCTCACCGGCGAACTTATTATCCGAATCTTGGAAGCTCGGCAGCTCCACGCCCAGGTCATTCAAGAAGGCTGCACCACTTCCCGCGTTCTTATCCGCGTGCACGCCTACGACCTGCCAGTCCGGGTGCGCTTCCGCCACATCCTGCAGATAGGGAAGCTCCGCGCGGCACGGCTCGCACCACCACGCCCACACGTTAACCACGGATACGCCCTCATCGGCCGGCTTTCCGGCGGCCGCACCGCCTAGGCACTCCAGCTCTACCCCAGCCACAGTGCCGGCCGGGCAGTCTGGGCGCTGCGGGACTTCTTGCGGGGAAGCCTCGCTTGGCGACGCCTCCTCGGATCCGTCCCCACCCCGCAACTGCGAGACCCCAGCTACCGCAATGACGGTGATGAGGATCGCGGCAATCACCGTGCCAAGGACGTAGTTCTTCATACCGTTAGCCTAGCGCCCACGAGCGGCTGGACACATATCCCGCAGAACACATGCTTCGCACTCCGGCGTGCGCGCATGGCAGACCTGACGCCCGTGGAAGATGACGCGGTGCGAAAACATCGTCCACTCTTCCTCCGACACGAGCTTAGCGATGTCCCGCTCAATCTTGACCGGGGTCTTCTCCCCCGTCAGCCCGAGCCGCTGCATGAGGCGGCTAAAGTGCGTATCCACGGTCAGCCCAGGAATCCCGAAGGCATTTCCGAGCACCACCAGTGCGGTCTTGCGACCAACACCGGGCAAGCTGGTCAGTTCCTTGACCGTGCGCGGGACCTCGCCTTGAAAATCTGCCACCAGCTTCTCCCCGATGCCCAAAAGGTGACCCGCCTTGGCGCGCTGAAAGCCCAACGGCCGCAGGATGCTCTCCAAGTCCGAACGCTGCGCAGCCGCATAATCTGCCGCCTCGGGGTAGCGGGCAAAGAGTTCAGGGGTCACCGAATTCACGCGTTCATCCGTGCATTGTGCGGAAAGAACGGTGGCAATGAGCAGCTGCAGCGGGGAGTCATAATCCAAGGCACACCGTGCATCCGGATACTCCTGCGCCAAACGCCGATTTACTTCCGGTGCGCGTAGCTCCGGCGCGCTGGCCGCTGACAGTGCTGAATTCATGGGGTTTAGCTTAGTAGACTAGGAAAACATGATTTCACTCGTGATTCTGGTACCACTTGCCATCGCCCTTTTCGCCCTCCTTATGGAAAAGCTCGAGGCAGTCGTTTTTGCTGACTAGGCCGCAAAACTGCTGGCCTGAACCGTGCACTAGCACGAGTAGAGTTTCTATAGTGTGACAAAATTTCTGTGAAGTACCAAAAGTGACCAATTACACTGTAAGATGAAACGCGTTACACAGTGACCCCGCTTGTTCCGCATTGTCGAGTGCATGAAAGACCGCACCCAGATGTGGCACAGGCTCATCTATGGACTTTCGTAGTCGACATCCAAGGAGTAAAACGTGGAAGGCGTACAGGACATCCTCTCCCGCGCCGGAATCTTCCAAGGCGTTGATCCCGTTGCAGTGCAGCACCTTATCGAGCAGATGGAGACCGTGCGCTACCCGCGCGGAACCACCATCTTCGACGAAGGCGAGCCCGGTGACCGCTTGTACATCATCACCTCGGGCAAGATTAAGCTCGCCCGCCACGCCCCGGATGGCCGCGAAAACCTGCTGACGGTCATGGGCCCATCCGATATGTTTGGCGAGCTGTCCATCTTCGATCCGGGCCCGCGCACCTCCTCCGCCGTGTGTGTGACCGAGGTTCAGGCCGCCACCATGAACTCCGAGCTGCTCAAGAAGTGGGTTGGTGACCACCCCGAAATCGCTCAGCAGCTGCTGCGCGTGCTGGCACGCCGCCTGCGCCGCACCAACGCCAACTTGGCTGACCTCATCTTCACCGACGTTCCGGGCCGCGTGGCAAAGACCTTGCTGCAGCTGGCTAACCGTTTCGGTGTTCAGGAAGGCAGCGCCCTGCGCGTGAACCACGACCTCACCCAGGAAGAGATTGCCCAGCTGGTGGGCGCTTCCCGTGAGACCGTCAACAAGGCGCTGGCCACCTTCGCGCACCGCGGTTGGATCCGCCTCGAAGGCAAGTCCGTGCTCATCGTCGATACCGAGCACCTCGCCCGCCGCGCTCGCTAAGACCGCGCCAGTTCGCTACCCCGCTCCGGCGGGGTTTCGCTGGTTTTACCCCCTTTTAACCAGTTCCGCACCGCACTTGTGGCCACGGTACGCTCCACTCCGCACCGCCTGCGGGCCCCACCGCGGCCATACGTCGGCCCTGCGCTCCTCCTGCCTCAGCCCACAAACACAGTTAAGCCCCTCTCCCCACCAAAGAGGAAGAGGGGCGAACGGAGACAGGCTTATTTAGCCTCGCCGTCCAAGTACTTCAGCGCGGTGCGCGTGGACTGCTCCGCAGCGTGGCGCAGCACCGGGTCCACGTCGTCATACATCTCGTTGACCAGGGTATTCAAATCCACATCATCGCCTAGGCGGGAGCGGATCTCCTTAATCTGGTCAAGGCGGTAGTGGCGGCGGTCAATGTACTTGCGGGCCACCTGCGAGGTGTCATCCAAGTCCGGACCGTGTCCTGGGAACAGCGCAATATCCTTGCCGCGCTCTTCCAAGGTGTCGAGGGTCTGCAGGTAATCAGCCAAGTTACCGTCCGTCTCCGAAAGCAGAACGGTGTGGCGGCCGGCGATGGTGTCACCGGAGATAATGCCTTCGAGGCGGGAATTTCCTACCTCACCGCTCCACACAAAAAAGCAGGTGGAATCCGCGGTATGGCCTGGGGTGTGCACGACCTCGAGACTTGGGGTGATGCCATCGAGGGAGATGTGCTCGCCGTCCTGAAGGGCCTCGGCACCATTGCAGTAGCTCGGATCGAAGGCGCGGATGGGGGCGCCGGTCATCTGCCGCAAGCGTTGTGCGCCCGAAGCGTGGTCATCGTGGCGGTGGGTAATCAAAATCAAAGCCACCTCACCTGCGTTGCGGTGCACAACGTTGAGATGGCCTTCATCCTCGGGACCGGGATCCACGACAATCGCCCGAGAGTCTTCGGCGGCGCGAATAATCCAGGTATTCGTGCCCTCAAGGGCGGTGTAGCTGGGGTTATCACAAAGGACTACGCCAACGGATTGGCTGACGGGACGCAATTGACTATATGCGGGGTGCTCCATAGTTACTAGCCTATCCGATCAAGCAGCAATTTCTACGATTAGTTCGATCTCTACCGGGGCGTTTTTAGGCAACGCGGCTACGCCCACGGCAGAGCGAGCATGCGTTCCAGCATCCCCAAAGACCTCACCGATGAAATCGGAGGCGCCATTGATAACTACCGGTTGGTCGGCATAGGCCGGATCGGAGGCCACAAACCCCACGATTTTTACCACGCGGGAGACATTGTCCAGACCAACTTCGGCATCGATAGCAGCGAGCGCATTGAGCGCCGCGATGCGTGCCTGTTCCTGGGCCTGTTCCGTGGTGACTTCGGCGCCAACCTTGCCGGTTAGCGGCAAGGCGCCCTCCACGAGGGGAAGCTGGCCAGAAGTCCAGACCTGATCACCCACGCGTACGGCCGGCACATAGGACGCTAGCGGCTTGGCGACGCCCGGTAGCTCATACCCCAGCTCCCGCAAGCGAGCATGAAAGCCCATTTACTCTGCCACCTCGCGCTTGAAGTAGGCCACGACGTTTTCCGGGTTAGGACCCGGGGTGACGGTGACCAGTTCCCAGCCATCTTCACCCCAAGAATCGAGGATCTGCTTGGTGGCGTGGGTAAGGACAGGTGCGGTTGCGTATTCCCATTTAGTCATGGGGCCCATTCTAACTATTAAATACGCCCCACGCCGTCTAAATTGAACTGCTCCCCATTAGTTGGACTGAGAAATCAGTTGCCAACAACTAGTGGGGAGCATTTTCTTTGAGAGCACGTAGTTCGCTGAGTGAAGTTCAGCGTGAGCAGTTAGTGGAGCTTTT
>NZ_JAKRNA010000018.1:0-46781 GCF_022347435.1 Corynebacterium sp. ACRPE
TCGGGATGATAAGCCCCGCCGACTTCGAGAACCGCATCGGTCTAACCACCAGCAGAAAAGAAATAGCCGCCTAACCACTAGGTAGCTCCACTACGTGTCCACAATTTGCGGGCAACCCCAGATGCGTTGTTGTTCGTCGTGCAGTCCTCGGTGGGCGTGCATGAGGTTCTTTATTTGTGAGTTCACCCCGCCTTCTAGCTTGTTGGTCGTGCGTTCCAATCGTTGGTCTTGTTTAGCTTTGGTCAGGTAGGCAAAGAGGTGGCCTTGTTGGCTCATTTTCTTTAGCTGCAAGTAGATTCCGCGGTGGGTGTAGTGGGTGTACCACCATTTTTTGTTGCGGCGTTTGGCTTTTGGAATCTGGTCGAAGGGGACGTCTTTGACGTAGGTTCTGGCTTTGAGCTGGGTGCTAAATACGGTGCCGAACTGTTGTAGTTTTACGGTCCATTCGGCTGCTTTATCCAGGTTGTCAACGGCGAGTAGTTCAAAGGAAAGTCGTTGTAATGCTTTGCCCATAGCGGAAGTGGGATAAAGGCCGGTGGCGCGTTGAATATTGCGTTTGACGTGGACAATGCAGCGTTGAACCGGGGTATGAGGCCACAGCTGGTGTAGTGCTTTAAGCCCTCCGGCATCGCCATCGCAGGTAACCAATTGTGGTGGGGCTAGCGGGTCGAGCAGGCGCATGTAGGACCAGGAGGATTCTTTCGTGCACCAGAACCAATTGATGACATGGCTGGAGTCGGCAGCTACAACAAGGCATTTGGTGTTGAAGTAGGTGCCGTCGATGAAGATTTGGTCGTAGATTCGCTGCCTATCAACGCTTCGGGGTGGTTGGATAAGCCAGAACGGTGTGAAGCGTCGTTGCAAAGTTCGTGGTGAAACACCGCAGGTTTTAGCCGTTTCTTCCAGGCTGTTGCTGGAGGTGAGCCAGGAAATGAACAGGCGGAACCATTTGGCTTGCACGGCATCGTTATTCACGCGGGTGAAGGTGGCCTTGCAGGTGCGGCATCGCCATCGTTGGCGCCCAGCACTCGTTTTTCCGTGTTTCGTGCATGCCCTGCCGCAGACGGGGCATCGAGGATGATTTTTACTCATCCCCTCATCGTGAACCTAGGCGCCTAGCACACCGGCATGCCTTTGGCGGTATTTCACGGTCGAAGCTGGAATATCCCTTTGGATAAGTGAAATAGTACTAATAACAGCACGCCAGACCAGCTAGCCGTACAACCTCACCAACACATCCTGTCGTTTAGGCCCTAAACCCCACATGCTGGGGTTTATTTTTTGTTTTTCTACCCCCGCATAGCGATTTTCAAAGGAGACTAGCATCACGTTTGGCGCTTCCCTATAATCTATAATTACGACAACACCAAAGTTCATAGTATTTCCTAGGCAACAATAGGAACCTGAACCTGCAGGGTTGCCGCACGTCAGAGCGCTATACCGCTCACGTTTCTTCCTCTTCCCCTATAGTCACGTCATAGAAAGCAGGTGAGTGTTGAACACCAACCTGGCGCGCGTTCGTCGCAGCAGCGATAGGCCTCCCGTCCGCATTCGGCCCGCATAATGGCCCGCTGAACATCGCATTTGACCACGAATCTCTGCGACCTTCACTTTGCGTCGCGCGCACCCGCGTGTTCGCTCCTCACCCAGCTGCACCCTGCAGCACCACATAGCTCACCGCTCACCATCCCGACGCCGTATCGCCCAGCAATTCCAGCCCGGCGCAGATACATCTACCTTCACTCCCGAGTGAAAAGTGGTGTCTAGGATGTGACCCGTTTGAAAAAGAGGTAGAACCCATATGACTTCTCCTGCAAATACCCGCTTGCCCATCTCTGATGATGTGGAAGCAGTCCTGCCCGCAGCGATTAGCCGCGCCCACGACTGGTTGAAGTCCACTGCGGACGAAGAAGATAAGGCCACCGAACAGCTCGCGGACCTGCTGCGCGATGAAGACGGCGTGAAGTTCACCATGGACTTCGTCGACCGCGTCATGCGCCCAGAAGATGACAAGGTTGCCGCACACGCGCTGAAGGATATTTCCTCCCACTATGACCCGTCGTTCCTAGGCAGCATCAATGGAGCGCTCGTTGGTGCCGGTGGCTTCTTCGGTCCAATCCTGCCCAACCTGGTCATGCCGGTGGCCCGCCTGTACATGCGCAAGATGGTTGGCCACCTCGTTCTGGACGCCGAGTCTGATGCACTCAACAAGATTTTGGACAAGGCCGCCGAATCCGGCGAACAGCTCAACCTCAACCTGCTGGGTGAGGCCGTGCTCGGTGAGGAAGAGGCTAAGTCCCGCGCGCAGCGCACCCTCAAGCTCATCCAGAACCCACGCGTAACCTACGTTTCGGTCAAGGCTTCCTCCATGGTGGCCCAGCTCAATCACTGGGATATCGATGGCTCGGTAGAGCGCCTCAAGGAGCGCCTGCGTCCGCTGTACCAGGCTGCGGCGGACCGTACCGACAAGGTCTTTATCAACATGGACATGGAGGAGTACCACGATCTCCACCTGACCATCCGCCTGTTCAAGGAGCTGCTCAGCGAGCCGGAGTTCCTCACCTTGGATGCCGGCATCGTGCTGCAGGCTTACCTGCCAGATACCTTCGATGCGCTCAAGGATGTCGCTGACTTTGCCAAGGAGCGCGTGGCCAAGGGCGGCGGCAAGGTCAAGGTGCGCATTGTAAAGGGCGCGAACCTATCCATGGAAACCGTGCAGGGCGAGGTCCACGATTGGCCGCTGGCTACCTACACCAACAAGCTCGACGTTGACGCCAACTACTACCGCCTATTGGATTTCATCCTGCGCGAAGAGTACGCCGATAGCGTCCGCATCGGTGTAGCAACCCACAACCTCTACACCGCGGCAATGGCCTATGAGCTGGGTAAGAAGCGCGGCGTGCTGCACATGATGGACTCGGAGATGCTGCAGGGCATGTCCCCAGCGCAACAAGCAGCGGTACGCAAGGTCTTTGAGGGCCGCCAGATCCTCTACACCCCGGTTGTCCACGCAGATGACTTCGACGTCGCCGTGTCCTACCTGGTGCGCCGCCTAGAGGAGAACTCCGCGCCACAGAACTTCCTCTACGCCCTCTTCGCCCCGGGTGAGGAGCCGTTGGCGGACCAGGAAGAGACGTTCCGTCGGGCCGTCGCCAAGCGCTGGGACACCTTCGCTGGTGCCCGTCGCACCCAGAACCGCCTTGAGGAAGACGGCCGCCAGGCACCGCGCACCGGCCGCTTTACCAACGAGGCAGATACTGACCCGGCGCTCGCGCCGAACCGCCAGTGGGCGCAGGAAGCGCTCAAGCGCAATCCGGGCGAGCACGGCATCGCGGAGGTTACCGACCCTGCCGCGGTCGAAGGTCACATCGCTCGCGCCAAGGAGCTGGGCACCGAGTGGGGCAAGCGTCCTGCCGCCGAGCGCGCCGCAGCACTAGAGGCCGTGGCGGATCAGATTGCGTCCCAGCGCGGCAAGTTCATCTCCGTGGCTGCGTATGAGGCTAATAAGACTGTTACCCAGACCGACCCTGAGGTCTCTGAGGCGATTGACTTCTGCACCTACTACGGCCAGTCCGCACGCCTGCTGGAAGAGTCCTACTCCGAATTCACCCCGCACACCGTCACCGTGGTGACCCCGCCGTGGAACTTCCCCATTGCCATCCCCACCGGTGGCATTGCGGCGTCCTTGGCGGCGGGCTCGGCGGTCATCGTCAAGCCTGCACCGCAGGTGGTTCACTGCGGCAAGCTCGTGGTGGAGGCCTTCCGCACCGCCCTCGAGGCACAGGGCCTGGACCCAGATCTGGTGCAGCTGGTGCTCACTGATGAAGCCGAGGCCGGCAAGGCCCTGCTCTCCCACGATGACGTGGACAATGTCATCCTCACCGGCGCCTCCGATACCGGCGCGCTCTTCCGTTCCTGGAAGCCGAAGATGAACATTATGGCGGAGACTTCCGGCAAGAACGCTCTCATCATTACCCCAGCCGCGGACCCGGATCTGGCCATCGATGACCTCTACAACTCCGCCTTTGGCCACTCCGGCCAGAAGTGCTCGGCGGCCTCCCTGGTCATCTTCGTCGGCGCGGCCGGCAAGTCCGAGCGCCTGCGTACCCAGCTGCTGGATGCTGTCAAGACCCTTAAGCCGGGCCCGGGCTTCGATATCACCACCACCATGAACGGCCTGGCGGAAGCGCCGAGCGAGAAGCTCCTGCGCGGTTTGACCCAGCTCGAGCCGGGCGAGAAGTGGCTGCTCAAGCCGGAAAAGCTCAACCAGGAAGGCACCCTGTGGTCCCCGGGCATCCGCGATAATGTGCAGCCGGGCTCCTGGTACCACAAGAACGAGTGCTTCGGCCCCGTCCTGGGCATCATGTACGCCGATACCTTGGAAGAGGCCATTGCCTGGCAGAACGACACCGGCTATGGCCTGACCGGCGGCATTCACTCGCTTGACGACGCCGAGATCGAGTACTGGATCGACAACGTTGAGGTGGGCAATGCCTACGTCAACCGCGGCATCACCGGTGCGATTGTCCAGCGCCAGTCCTTCGGCGGTTGGAAGAAGTCCGTCATGGGCCCGGGTGCCAAGGCTGGCGGCCCGAACTACGTGGCGCAGATGGGTGAGTGGGCCGATGGCGAGCTCAAGCCACGCAACGTGGACATTGCCCCAGCTAGCCTCGCCGCGCTGCACCGCCTGCGCGATAACCTTTCCGGCAAGCTCACCGAGGAGGACATCACCTGGCTGTGGCGCGCCGCTGAGCTGGACCAGGTAGCGTGGCAGGAAGAGTTTGGCCGCAACCACGACCGCACCGGTTTGGTTTCTGAGGCCAATATCTTCCGCTATCGCCCACTTTTGACCAAGCTGCGCGTGCGCGTGGGCGAAGGCTACGAGCTGCGCGAGGTTGCTCGCCAGGTGCTGGCCGCCGCAATTACCGGCACCGCCACGGAAATTTCCGCCACCCCGGAGGTTGCCACCCAGTTGCAGGACCTGGGCTTCGACGTCAAGGCCATCACCGACGAGGCTTTTGCTACCGACGTGGCCAATGACGCCTCCTCCCGCGTGCGTGCTCTGGGCACCGTGCCGGATTCCATCTACGAGGCCGCGGTACGCTCCAACTCCGTGGTGCTGGACCAGCCCGTGCTTGCCGACGGCCGCCGTGAGCTCATGCCTTACCTGCTTGAGCAGGCAGTTTCGGTTACCATGCACCGCTTCGGCATTATCCGCAACGTAGGTAACCTGCGCGACGAGTAATCCCCGGCCGCGTCAGCGGACGCGTTAAAGGTACTGAAGGGAGGTAGCGCCCCGCCCCTGGGCCGCTACCTCCTTTTTCGTATATGCGCTGCGAGTTTTATGTGGCATAGTGGTAGACAATGTCTACGTCACATAATTCGTCTTCCCGCGACGAGGCCAAGCGCCCGTCTGCGCAGGAAAAAGGCAACGCAACACAGATCCAAAAGCCGGGCGAGGAAGATTCGCATACCCTCGTCGCTTATGATGACGCGCACCTTGGTGCAGAGGCTGCCAGCGAGCACCCTGCCGAGCGCGACGATAAATCCGCCGTCCTGGCCAAGGACTTCCGCACCATGGCCAAGGTCTCGGTAGTCTTCATCCTCATCGTCGCCGGCCTAGCGCTGGCCGGCTACCTGCTCAAGTTCATTTGGGTAGGCCTGCTGCCGGTCTTGCTCGCCATCCTCGTCTCCACGGTGCTCTACCCCATCAGCGCGTGGCTGCGCAGTAAGGGATTCCCGCGCTCGCTTGCGGCGGTGAGCACCTTGCTCGGCCTCATCATTGTCTTCTGCGGCGTCTTTGCCGCCATGGCCCCCGTAGTCACCAGCCAGAGCCAAACGCTCATTAATCAGGCCGAAGACGGCATCAACCAGCTCACGGAGATGGTGGAAAAGTCCCCCATCGATATCCAAAGTGACCAGCTACAGTCCGTGCTCCAGGACGTGGTCAAGTTTGCCAAGGGCCAAGCCTCCACCATCGCCACCGGCGTTATCTCTGGTTTCTCGATGGCCAGCTCCATCGTCGTGGCCGCGCTGATCATGCTCTTTGTCACCTTCTTCATCATTAAAGACGGCGACAAGTTCCTGCCGTGGCTGCGCAAGTACACCGGCAATTCCACCGGCTGGCACGTCACTGAACTCGGTGCCCGCATCTGGAAGACCTTGTCCGGCTTCATCCAGGCGCAGGCCGCCGTGGCCATGGTGGACGCAGTCCTCATTGGCCTTGGCCTGTGGGTTCTGCAAGTTCCGCTTGCGCTCGTCATCGCTGTGGTGACGTTCTTCGCCAGCTTCATCCCGATCATCGGTGCGGTCACCGCTGGTGCTTTGGCAGTTATTATCGCCTTGGTATCCAATGGCCTGACCAATGCACTATTGGCCTTGGCCCTTATCATCATCGTCCAGCAGGTTGAGGGAAATATTCTCCAACCGATGTTGCAATCCAAGGCAATGGGACTGCACGCGGCCGTTGTCCTACTTTCCGTCACCGTCGGCTCTACCCTGGCAGGCATCGTCGGCGCCTTCCTCGCCGTCCCCGTGGCCGCCACCATTGCCGTCGTTGTGCGCTACCACGCCGAGATGGCCGCGCTTCGCTCCGGTGAAGTTGAGCCCTCCGATATAGACATCATTACTGGCTCCAAAGACGACTCCGAGGACGTCAGCGACGTCGTCCACGAACACGACGAGACGCCACGCGACAAAGTAGAACAGCTCTACCAGTCAATGAGCCCGTTGAGCTAGACGCTCAACCACATAAAAAAGCGCGCCGGCCTCCGCCGACGCGCTTCATTTTTCTAGCGCAGAAAGCCTAAGTCCGTGGCGGCCGAGGCGAGCTGGCGCGCACCGCGGTCCAGGACGTTGGCCCAGGTGCCCTTGGATTCCTCATTGGCGGAATCGGACACCTGCTTAAGCAGGGTGCAGGGCACATCGAAGCGCTGGCATACTGCGGCGATGGAATAGCCTTCCATGTCGCACAGCTGCGACTTCTTGGCCAGCTCGGTGCGCAGGGCGGTATCGGAGACAAACATGTCGCCCGTGGCCAGTCCGCGCACCGGAAGGCGGCCGGAGGTCTCGAGCTCGATGGCCTCTGGCAGCAGGTAGCGGTTGATATCGGTAAGCACTTCTAGCTTGAAGTCATGCTTGGTGACCTTATTGACTTCGAAGACGCCGGCCATGCCGTCGATAAGCGCGCCGGCCGTGCCAATGTTGACCACGCGATCGGGAAGGGCGCCGTTAGCGCGGGCGTCGGCAAGAGCTTCCGTCAGCGCAATGGCCGCCGGAACCGTACCGATTCCGGTAATGAGCAGGGGTTCGCCTTCCGGAATGTGGGCGGCTTCCGCATCCACGGCGGCGACGAAAAGGGTGCGTCCGTTGAGATTCTCCATGCCTGCGAGAATACCTGCCCGCCCTAGTCAAAGTTCAATGTGCGGTTCTTCTGACGCAGGCGAATCGTAATGTTTTTCTGGCCGGCGCCAAGGGCAATGATTTTCCCGCTAAGCACCCGGGCGACGGCCAGGTCTTCCTCCGTCGGTGCTTCGGCCGCGATCCGCGCCGTAGGCAGCCAAGCATCATGCGGGTCTGGCGCGCCGAGGTGAATGAGCCGTTCGCGCTCCACGTCGATCCAATAGCCCTCCGTGGCCATGAAGCGATCGTGGCTCCCCTCGAAGGAATCGCGGCGCCACCCGCCCTCGGCCACGCGGAAGACAAAGGGGCAATAGCCAAAACGCGAAGGCACGATATAGCGCGTCTGGGGGCTGACGCGCCAATGGCCGCGCGCGGAGCTCCACACTTGGCGGTATGTATCGGCCAAGCTCATGCCCAGACGCAGGCGCTGCTGCCTGTCTTCGTCCAATCCAGCACCATCTACCTGGGTGTTTAGCTCCCCGAGCCGCGTGGCATCGGCCACGTACATGCCCAGCCACGCTTCCTCCGGAGTGGTGTACGGGCCGGTGATATCACGGTGGAAGGAATCCGGCACGGCTCTTTCCGCGTCCCGGGGCAGGCGCTGGCGGGCGGCGAAGGCCCACAGGCGCGGATGTCCCATGCGGTACAGCATCACCGTCGCCCGCGGCAGGCGGTCGTGCACCTGCTCGCGCGTCAGATAATCACCCGCGCTGATGCGCCGCAGCAGCTGCTTAGCGACGTCCCCCTCCACCTGTTGTTCCACTCCCGGCGCGACCTCCATCTCCGGCAACTGGCTAAGCAGCATCAGATCGATGATGTCCCCCAGGTCAAAGACCTTGCTCAACTCCGTCTGCGCCTCAGGGCCAAAAGCCTCGATTGCGTCATATCCCAGCGCACCGCCCAAACGGCGGATGAGATCCGGGGACACGCTTACCCGGTTACGGGTCGCGTGCAATTCGGACGCATTCAAATTGCGATCCAGTGTCACGAGTGCTCCTTTCTCCCCCTCATAGGGGATTCAAATTTCGGTCACGCTTGGGATTAAGCCGGACATAGAAGCGCCGTTTCGCTCTTCCCGCTCGCCAAAATTCCGCGTGCGTTCAAGCTCTCGCACTAAGACACAGCCCTTTCACCGGTTGCTAGGCCCTCATATCTGACAATCTTGGCGGCATTTTCCCCTTTTAGCCTAATCTCTTAGTCAAACAGATGTCACACTTATACCATTCGCTTTACGTGCAGATAACTTGAATAAAGCCGAATGCCTGTATTGACGTTCTATTTGAAAGCATTTCTGCAAGTCGTATGTCTATAGTATGACACGGATTAATCTTTAGATTATCCAATCTCTCTCGTATTCCGCTCTTGAATTGCTTATGAAGGAGTTCAGCCTTTGAACAACAACAATGCCTGGGGCCAGCCGGATCAGCCCTCCACGGATCCTTCTACTCAACGCATGCGCCCCATGCCACGCGAGGAACAAGCTTGGGGCACGCACTCACCTAATTCCCCTACAACCTCGACTTCTGCAGCATCACCTACAGGTAAGGACTTTGACGACCCTAAGTCCTCCGGAAAAGGTAAACGCATCGTGTTCCTAGTCATCGCTGTGCTAGCGGTTCTCGCTCTGGTTGGCGGTTTAACTTGGGCACTGGTCAATAGGAACGATTCAAATGATGCCGATGACCCAAATGAACCTGCATTGGCTGCTAGCTCCGAGGCTAAAGATACCTCCCACCCTGGGAAGGGATCCGAGTCCGACAAAGATGAGGACAAGTCCAAAAAAGACGAGGCAAAAGATTCCCCAGAGAGAAAAAATAGCGCTAAATCACAAGAACTGACCAAGTACGAAAAGTGTAATGAATACGCAGATGACAAACTCAGCGATTTGCGTGCTCCGGTAAAGATGTACTGCGATGACTCCTGGCTTTTTGCTGGTGAGTACGGAACCTCGGCCCAATCCTTGTTCTATTGGACCGACAATGCCTGGCACCGATACGAAACAGATGGAACGTCGTGGCCGTCGCATATGGGATGCTACGACCGGTCAAAACTTGAAGACGCCGGTGCCCCGCTCCCCTTGCTCGATAAGGTTTTGTTGTGCGACGCCAATGACAAACCCAGTGCGGAATCTGCAGCAAAAGATGAAGCTGGCGCTAGCGCAAAATCTATTGACGAAATGCCGGACGACAGCGCCGGCCCCCGCTGCGACGGCCGATACATTCTCATCGCGGAATCCGTTATGGTCCCCCTAGGCAGTGACCCCCATCCTGAGCTTTCTCGCGTCCAGGGTAAGTATCCGGGTTCACACACAATGAGCGGAAAAGCCTGCAGCTCTCTTCGCGGCCAAGTAGACGGCAATGACGTCTACGCCGTCTACTTCGACGCAGGCCATAGCGTGGAGAAAGTGTGCGAGCTAAAAGCGCAATACGGTGGCAATGCTCGTTCACTAAATAACGATGCGGACTTCTCCGACCCCTGCTAATCCCCTCTCCATGTAAATCCCCCCTTCCCTATTACTCTCTTCTCCCTACGACTCTGCTCTAACACCAGAAAGGAACTCTCTGTGTCCCACTACAACCTCTACGATTCTCTCTCCCTCGATGCTTCGGCCGATTCCGCCGATCTTATCGAAGAGATCGACAACAAGCTCACCCAAGTCGATCCCGGGGACGCCGCAGCGCGCGACGAACTGAGCACTGCGCGACAAATCTTTTCCGCAGACAACCGGCGCAAGCAATACGATAACGACTTGGCTAATACCACTGGGCCGGAAGTAGATATCGCACGCATCCGCTACATCGCCGCCCTTCCGTCCGAAACCGCGCCGCAAGAAAATCTTGCCTCCTATACCCCGGCGCCGGAATACACCCCTCAGCACTCGGCGCAACCACAGCAAGACTGGAAGCCACAGGCAACAAATCGGCAACTCAGCAGCGGTTCAAGCTTCAACGTGGCCAATAAACAAGTCACTGTTGATTTTAGTAATGTAACATTCCCCGTCGAACCAGACCGCCAACGCTGCCAATCCATCATGTGGTGCGTGCTATGGGGCATCCTGCTCCTCATGTGGCTCATTGCCGGAATCCGCGGCTTGTCCCTTGCCGGCGAAGCTAGTGACACCACCGCCATGGGCCTTATCTTTGATTCCTCGGAGCTTGAGTCCAAGACCGCAGATTTCAGCGCCTCCCTGATCAAAACTCTCGTAGCCACCCCGCTCATGCTGATTCTCTGGGAGTTCGTCTGGTCGATTCGCAAGACTATAGGACGCCGGGCAATTGAGAATGCCTAGCTCGCATAGCCCTTTCCATGGCCAAGTACTGGCTATCGGAGCAGCAATGGGCCTGGCAATCACGTCTTTCGCTCTGGCTGGCTGTGACGAAAATTCCACTGACACTGCTGGTCAAAAACTTCACTATGAGACTGCTTCGAGGTCCGCTTCACCAGAACAAGGAGACGATGTAGAGCAGGAAACCTCGACGAAAGGACCTATACCAGAAGGAAAAACTACTTCCAGGCCAGTGCCACCCAACGTAGTGATGGATGAGGAAGAGGACAGCCAGGCGTCCCAACTAGGTGACGAGAATTCTTCTGCTAGCGGAGCCGACCAAACCTGCGGTACGCACAGCGCACAGACAGCGTTCCAAGACGGCGTTTCCCAAGTTGCGCCGTGGGGCACCATCGGTTGGGAGCTTTTCGATTCCTCCGGCTACGACCCATGCGCTTCCCTATCGTGGGAAACCCTGATTATTGAGGGAGGGACAAGTTCTTCACCCTTCCACATCATGCTCTTTAACCACGGTGAATACTTAGGTACTGCAACAGCAAAGCCCTACGGCTTCGCTCCCACGGTTGAACGCGTCAACGATTCCGAAATAGCGGTGACCTATCACTGGCCACGCGAGGGCGAAGGCAATGCCAACCGCTCGGGTACGACCAATGCAGGCTTCCGGTGGGATGAAGGCCAGCAGAAGGTCATCATGTCCGGCGACGTTCCGCCGATGCAGTAGGTCGATGTAAAACAAGCACGTTTCGCTAAAATGTCACCAGTTTGGCGGCGAAACGTGCTTGTTTTGCGCGCTGCGTGACGCCAAGCGGCGGTGGGGCTTCAAGGTGCACGGAAGCCCAGAAGTGGCCACATTCTGAGCCTTCATGGGGAGTCAGGGAGCAATTATCGTGGCCGAAACGTAGCCGAAAGAGAGATAGGAATGAGCGAGAAGACGTTTCAGCAGAAGTTCGGGGCTTTCGCGCTGGTGGCGGCGGTTGTCCTGCCGATCGTGAACTTGACCGTAGTAGGGCCTACGGTGTTCGGTATCTCCACGCCGCTGCTGCTCGGCATCACGGGCATCATAATGATGCGCGGTGAGAGAAGCAGCAGCGGCACAAAGGGTGATTAGCGCAGGCGGTGGCCTACGAAGCCGGCGGCAAGGGTGTTGCCGGAGGATTGATCGATGAGCAGGAAGTTGCCCACCGCGCCGCGGGCGGCATAGTCCTCGACGGGGAGCTCGGCCTGGGTCTGGATGGTGATGTGGGCGATGTCGTTCATGGCGACGGACTCGGGGTCCTCGACGTCGGAAACGCCATCAAGATCCAGGGTGCGGGTGACGGCGGCGACGCGGGCTTTGACCAGGGAAGAGCCGTAGCGCAGCTTGAGCATCTGGCCAGGCTTAATCTCCTTTTCGGTCAGGCCCACAACGGTGGCGTCGAATTCGCGGGTGGACGCGGGACGCTGGGGGCCGGCGAGGAGATCGCCGCGGGCGAGATCGACGTCGTCGGCAAGCAGGAGCGTCACGGAGTCGCCGGTGGCGGCGGAGCCGGCTGGGCCGTCAGCGGTGTCGATCTGGGTGATGCTGCTGGTGCGGCCTTCAGGGAGGCGGACCTCGTCGCCCACGGAGATGGAGCCTGCCTTCACGCGGCCGGCGTAGCCGCGGTAATCGGAGGCGTGCTCGCGGATGACGTACTGGATGGGGAAACGGAAGTCCAGCTCATCGGCGCGGCCGGTGGCCACGGGGACGGTCTCGAGAACCTCGAGGACGGTCGGGCCGGTGTACCACGGCATAGTGGTGGAGCGCTCGACCACGTTATCGCCCTTGAGCGCGGAAATCGGCACCACGGTGGTATCGGTAATCCCCAGGCGGGTGGCGATCTGGTTGAACTCGGACTCGATATCGCGGAAGACCTGCTCGTCGTAGTCCACCAGGTCGATCTTGTTCACCGCGAGGACCACGTGGCGCACGCCGAGGAGGGCGGCCACGTTGAGGTGGCGGCGGGTTTGTTCGACAACGCCATGGCGGGCGTCGATAAGAAGCACCACCACCTGGGAGGTGGACATGCCGGTGACCGTATTGCGGGTGTACTGCACGTGGCCGGGGGTATCGGCGAGGATAAAGGTGCGCTTATCCGTAGCGAAGTAGCGGTAGGCCACGTCGATGGTGATGCCCTGCTCGCGCTCGGCACGCAGGCCGTCGACAAGCAGGGAAAGGTCCATGCCGTCGAAGCCGCGGTCGGTGGAGGTGCGCTCCATGGACTCAACCTGGTCCGCGAGCACGGACTTGGTGTCATAGAGCAGGCGGCCTACGAAGGTGGACTTGCCATCATCAACGGAGCCGGCGGTGCACAGGCGCAGGGTATCGCGCTGCTTGAGGGCGCCGACATTCGGCGCGAGGGTCGTGGTCATCAGAAGTAGCCTTCCTTCTTGCGGTCCTCCATGGCGGACTCGGAAAGTTTGTCATCGGCGCGGGTGGCGCCGCGCTCGGAAAGGGTGGAAATGGAGATCTCCGCGAGCACCTCGTCCGGGGTCGACGCGGTAGATTCCACAGCGCCGGTGCAGGACATATCGCCCACGGTGCGGTAGCGCACGGTGCGGGTTTCCAGCTCCTCGCCTTCGGCCGGGCCACCCCATTCGCCAGGTGCTAGCCACATGCCATTGCGCTTGAATACCTCGCGCTCGTGGGAGTAGTAGATGGAGGGCAGCTCCAGTTCGCGGGCACCGATGTATTCCCAGATATCGGATTCGGTCCAGTTGGAGATGGGGAAGACGCGGACGTTTTCGCCGGCCATCTTACCGCCGTTGTACAGGTCCCAGAGCTCAGGGCGCTGGCGGCGGGGATCCCACCCGCCGAAGGAATCGCGGATGGAGAAGATGCGCTCCTTGGCGCGGGCGCGCTCCTCATCGCGGCGAGCGCCACCGCATACGGCGTCGTACTCGCGCTCGGCGATGGTCTCTACCAGCGGCACGGACTGCAGCGGGTTGCGGGTGCCATCGGGGCGCTCCTGCAGGTCGCCGCGGTCGATCCAGTCCTGGACGCGGGCGACGTGGAGGCGAGCGCCGGATTCTTCCACGAGGCGGTCACGGAAATCGATAACCTCGGGGAAGTTGTGGCCGGTATCGACGTGGAGCAGCTCAAACGGCACCGTGGCCGGGGCGAAGGCGCGGCGGGCTAGCTCGAAGACAACGACGGAGTCCTTGCCGCCGGAAAAGAGGATGCCTACCTTGTCGAACTGCCCGGCCACCTCGCGCAGGATGTGGATGGACTCGTTTTCTAGGTCTTTTAAGTGTGGGGAAAGTGTGCTCATTATTCGTGTAACCCGCATTCTGTCTTGCCGTCTGCAAATACGCGCCCGGACCGGGCATCGTCGCCTTCACCAACCGGAAAGGTCAGCGGGGCGCAGCCGATGGAGCGGTATCCCTGCAGGGTGAGTGGGTGGATGATGAGGTTATTGTCCTCGATGTAGCGGTCCGTATCGTCTAGATCCCAGGTAATAATGGGCGAGATCTTCAACCGGCCGGTGCGGTCGAGGCTCAGCGCTGGGGCGGTGGCGCGGTGCTCGGAATCGGCGCGGCGCAGGCCAGTGACCCAGCCGGCATAAGGGTCCATGGCCATGTTCAGCGGCTCGACCTTGCGCATGCGGTTATAGGCCGCGGTATCGCGGGCGTAGAGGCGCGGGCCGTATACCTCGTCTTGTTCCTCTGGGCTGAGCAGCGGGAGCACCCGTACTAGGGGTAGGTCCGGGTAGCGCTTTTCTACCTCGTCGGCTACCTCCAGGGTTTCCTGGAAGTGCCAGCCAGTATCGATGAAAAGCAGGTCTGCATCGAGCCCGGCGCGGTGAGCGAGCTCGGCCAAGACCGTGTTCTCCATGGACATGGTCACGGCCAGGCGGCCGGGTGCGTGTTCGGCGGCCCATTCGGTAATGGTTTCCGCTGAGGCGTCATAAAGCTTATCCGCCCACTGGTCCACCAATTGCTGGTTGCGCGCGGCTACCTCGGCGTCCAGCGGCGCGGTATCGCGCGTGCCTTCCGGGGAGATGCTGGGGTCGCGGTAGTTCTTGCCACCGTCCAGCAGGTTCGTCGTTGGGTTCATGCCGTCACACATTAGGCAAAACCCCGAGGCGGCGCAGCGGATTGTGGGCGAAAAGCCGCTGAGCTTGGCGGGAGGTGCGAATAAAAAGTTTCCAATCCGTACCAAGCGGACTAGATTTACAGACAAGACAGTCTATTGCGGGCGTGCGCGCCCTGCACAAGGAGGCACTTTCATGCAGCGTATAGCCATCATCGGGGAGGGCCCGGCAGCCCTATCCACCGCCGAGAAGCTTATCAGCGCTGGCATGTGTGTGGACCTCATTACTCAATGCACCGCACCATTCGGTCTACTCCGCCGCTTTGCGGGCTTGGCAGGCGTGCTGGGCGACGCCGTCACGGGCTCCCACTGCGGCCCCGGCACCACTCCCCGCTTGCGCCTTATCGGCAACGTGCGGGTAGGACCAGACGGTGATATCACGCAGAACGAAATCCACCGCCTAGCCGCCTCTGGCAATCGCGAGCTCCTCGTATTGGAACTCAAGGCCCGCGGCGTGGCCGTCACCACGTGGGAAGGCCTGTGCGCCCCACTGCAGGATTTTGAAGACTGGCGCAGCGTCATCACCCGCGCACAACTGGCTCACGTGGGGATTTAGCAGCAGTTATCAACTAGCGCCCCACCCACCACCGGTATAAACTTGCACGGCTACCCAGCCACGGCAAGGAAAGGGGCGCGAGTCCATGGACCTGGTTCGCATTCTCGTTACACGGTCGGCGCCGTATACGCCGTATTTCATCGCGGTACTCGTATTGCAGGCCTTATCTACGGCCGCCACGCTGTACCTTCCATCGCTTAATGCCAAGATCATCGATGAAGGTGTGTCTCAGGGCGATGTGGACTTCATCTGGCGCACCGGCGGCATCATGCTGGCCGTAGCCTTTGCCCAAGTCATCACCGCCATCGGCGCGGTATGGTGCGGCAGCCGCACCGCCATGGGCGTCGGCCGAGATCTACGCGGCGAGGTCTTCCGCCACGTTAATTCCCTGTCCACTGAGGACATGAGCCGCTTTGGCACACCTACGCTCATTACCCGCGGCACCAATGACGTCCAGCAGGTGCAAATGGTCTACATGATGATGCTGAACTTCATGGTGACCGCACCCATCATGTCCATCGGCGGCATCATCATGGCCGTGCGCGAAGACGCCGGACTGTCCTGGCTGGTGTGGGTATCCGTAGCGGTTTTGCTCGGCACCATCTCCGTCATCATTTCCCGCCTCATGCCGCTCTTCCGCTCCATGCAGGACAAGCTGGATTCCATCAATGGCACCCTGCGCGAGCAGATCACCGGTATCCGCGTGGTGCGCGCCTTCGTGCGCGAGGCCTATGAGTCCGAGCGCTTCACCAAAGAAAATAAGAACATTACCCATCTGTCCTTGAACATCGGCCGGCTTTTCGTGGTGATGTTCCCGCTCATTACGGTGATCCTCAACGTGGCCACAGGCGCGGTCCTGTGGTTCGGCGGACACCGCGTGGATGAAGGCTTGGTCAACGTCGGCTCGCTGACCGCATTCCTGCAGTACCTGCTCCAGATTCTGGCGGCGGTCATGATGGGTACCTTCATGGCAATGATGCTGCCGCGCGCCATCATCTGTGCCCGCCGCATTACCGAGGTGCTCCAGCACGAGCCCTCCATTACCCCACCCAGCACCACGACCACCCCAGAGACCTCTGCGGGCACGGTCGAATTCCGCAACGTGGGCTTTTCCTATGCCGGTGCGGATGCGCCGGTGCTAGAAAATATCTCCTTTACCGCCCAGCCCGGCACTACGACCGCCATTATCGGTTCGACGGGCTCGGGCAAAACCACCCTGGTTTCCCTCATCCCGCGCTTGTACGTCCCCACCGAAGGCCAAGTGCTTATCGACGCCACCCCTACCACCTCCCTGGCCCGCCAGGACATCGTCCAGCGCGTCTCCCTTGTCCCGCAGAAGGCTTACCTATTTAGCGGCACTGTGGCCTCCAACCTGCGCTTGGGCCGCCCCGAAGCCACCGACGACGAACTCTGGGAGGCGCTGCGCGTGGCCCAAGCTGACTTCGTTGAGGATCTAGATATGCCTATCTCTCAAGGCGGCACGAATGTCTCCGGCGGCCAGCGCCAGCGCCTGTCCATCGCGCGCATGCTTGTCGCCCAGCCTCTGATCTACCTCTTCGATGATTCCTTCTCCGCACTGGACGTGGCTACCGATGCCAAGGTGCGGGCGGCAATGCGCGCCTCCTTTACCGAGCGCGAAAAGCCGGTGACCAGCATTATCGTCGCCCAGCGCGTGGCGTCAATCCGCGATGCCGACCAGATTCTGGTGCTGGATGCCGGCCGCATCGTCGACCGCGGCACCCACGAGGAGCTCCTTGGCCGCTGCGCGGTCTACCAAGAAATCGTTGATTCCCAAGAAACCGCCGGTGTTGCAGGAGGCGAAAACTAATGGCTGAAAACACCACCTCTACCACCGAGTCCACGGACGCCGGCCTTGATCCCATGGACGGCTCCGCACCCCGCCAAGCCAAGAATTTCTGGCCCTCCACCAAACGCCTTTTCTCCCTGCTTGCTCCCTTCAAGCGCCACCTGTGGGCCGTCGCGGCAATGAACATCATCTGCATCTTCTTGGCCGTGGTAGCCCCGAAGATCATGGGCAAGGCCATGGACGTCATCTTTGCCGGCGTCATTTCGCGCAACCTGCCCTCCAATATTTCCGCCGAGCAAGCCATTGCGGGCATGCGCGCTGGGGGCCAGGACCGCTTTGCGGATATGGCTTCCGCAATGGACTTCGTCCCCGGTGAAGGCATCGATTTTAACCACCTGGGCACGCTCATCATCACCGTAATCGCGATGTATATCGTCTCCTCAGGTTTCCAGTGGTGGCAGGGAGCCATCCTCAACAAGTTGAGCATGGATATCGTGTTTGACCTGCGCGAGCGCGTGGAGGCGAAGATTAATGCGCTGCCTCTCAACTACTTTGATTCCCAGCAGCGCGGCGATATCCTTTCGCGTACCACCAATGACATCGACAACGTGCAGCAGGCCCTGCAGCAGGCGCTATCGCAGCTGTTTTATGACGCGTTGCTGGTCATTGGCATCACCATCATGATGTTCAGCGTCTCCTGGCAACTCGCTCTCATCGCCCTGCTGTCCCTGCCGCTTACCGGTCTAGTTATCGGCGTCATCGGCACCCGCTCGCAGCGCCAATTCAAAACTCAATGGCGCTCCACCGGTCAGCTCAACGGCCAGGTAGAAGAATCCTTCTCCGGCCACGACCTAGCCATCGTCTTCGGCCGTACCGAGGCCATGACGGAGGAATTCGACAAGCGCAACGAGGAGCTCTACCGCTCCGCAGCTAAGGCTCAGTTCCTGTCCGGCATCATGATGCCCATCATGCAGTTCCTGTCCTACCTGTCTTATGTGGCCATTGCGGTACTGGGTGGTCTGCGCGTGGCCAATGGCCACATGACTCTGGGCGCTGCCACTGCATTTATCCAGTACTCCCGCGAGTTCAACCAGCCGTTAGGCCAGCTCGGCGGCATGATGCAGCAGGTGCAATCCGGCGTGGCCTCGGCCGAGCGCGTCTTTGAGCTTCTCGACGCCGGAGAGCAAGCCCCCGACACCACCGACGAGGACCTTCCCGGCCGCGCCCAAGGACTCGTGGAGTTCCAGGACGTTGACTTCTCCTACGCGGAGGATAAGGAGCTCATCACCGGTCTCAACCTGCGCGTGGAGCCCGGCCAAACCGCGGCCATTGTCGGCCCCACCGGTGCCGGCAAGACCACCCTGGTCAACCTGCTCATGCGCTTCTATGAGCTCGATGGCGGTCAGATTCTCATTGATGGGCACGATATCGCCCGCATGCCGCGCCATACCCTGCGTTCCCAGGTGGGCATGGTGCTCCAGGACGCCGTGCTCTTTAAGGGCTCGATCATGGAGAATATCCGCTACGGCCGCTTGGACGCGACGGACGAAGAGGTCATCGCTGCGGCAAAGGCAACCTATGTGGACCGCTTCGTTCACGCGCTGCCCGATGGCTACGACACCATCATCGACCAAGACGGCGGCGCAATCTCCGCCGGCGAGCGCCAGCTCATCACCATCGCCCGCGCGTTCTTGGCCCAGCCCGCGTTGCTCATCCTCGATGAGGCCACCTCTTCGGTCGATACCCGTACCGAGGTCCTCGTCCAAGAGGCGATGAACGCGCTGCGCGCCGACCGCACCTCCTTCGTCATTGCCCACCGCTTGTCCACCATTCGCGATGCTGACCTCATCCTCGTCATGGAAAACGGCACCATCGTGGAACAGGGCTCGCACGACGATCTCCTTGCAGCCCAAGGCGCATACTGGCGCCTGCATCAGTCCCAGTTCGCTCAGGGGTAGTCTTTCCCGGCGGTGAGCTACTCCAGCCCTACCGTCACGGTCGGCGCGTTGAAGTGGGCACCCTTGAGGTTCACCAGCTCAAGGGTGACATCGCGCAGTTCAATGTGGTCCATGACTACATCGGGCACCTCCGCATCGGGGACGGGGTGCGGCTCTGGAACACCGAGCTTGTCCAACACGGAATTGATATCGTCGCGGCTCAAATCGATATGTGCTGGAGGTGCGGAAACTGCTCCCACCGCCGGGGTGGCCTTAAGCTCGGTAGCCATAATGGTCACCGGTCCGCCGCGTACCTCGGTGGTATCCCCGCCCGTGGTCAACATGCCATCGCCGTAGCGGCCAGGCAGCGTGATCCCAAGGTTGTCGATGTCGAGGTTTTCGCCCTTCAGCTCCAGGACCCGCACATCACCGCTGGCGGTGGGGAAAGTACCCAAGGATACGGTGACATTCTTCGTCAGCGTCACCGTATCCGCGAAGACGGTACTGAAGTACGGAACCGCCGGGGCATCTTGCGCATTAACCCGTTCGGAACCGCTCGCACCGCCCACCACCAGGGCACAGGTGAGTACGGCCAAGCAGCTACGCGCCGCCCGCGGCATCGCCCTCGTCATTGCTCTGCTGCTTCCTTGGTGCGGCGCTTTTTCTCCCCCGGCTGCCACGCAAAGGTAAAGGCCCCGCCAATGATGCCAAGCAGGGAGCCGATGATGAAGCCGCCCAAATTGGACGTCGGCAAGGCAATAATGGCCACGATGATGCCTAGCACACCGACATAATTCGAGGTTGCTGGCTGGAACCACGCGCCAAGGCCGAACATGGCTAGCAAGACTCCGATAAGCAGCGTAGATACGCCAGAGATGGTGGAAATCATGACCAAAAGGTCAGAGATGCGGATGGTGATATAGGCCGGCGCGGCGATAATAATTCCGGAAAGGATGAGCAACAACCCCGGAAAAAAGGGCCGGCCAGAACGCCAGCGGCGAAAGCGCTGCCACACGTCAGGCTTAGATTCTTCGCCCGATGCCTCTGCTGCTGGAAGGGACCGGGTTTCTTCCGCTGTAGGCTCAGCAGCCATTTTCGGAGCCCTTCCGCACCGTTACTCCCACATTCTTGGCGGAAAGGCGTTGCGCGCCCACGGAGGTGGCCTTCACATCATCCGCTTTGAGGGAGACCTGCTTCGAGTACAGGCCCCACGCGCCGGGATCGGCGGTATCGCTGAGCTGATTCGCATCGATGCCCACGTTGACATCCTGCATCACCAAGGAACCATCCACGTCGGTCGCGCCGACCAGCAGGCTATCGGATTCCACGCTGCCCTCACCCTCAGCTTTCAAAGCTAGGGTAGCCTCCCCACCAACGCCGGGCACCTTCGGAACCGTCACGGAAAGGCACAGGTCAGAAACCTTGGCATGGTCCAGTTTGATACGCGCGACGGGAAGGTGTTCATCGCCCTTTTGATCATCATCGACAAACAGCGAAAAGCCCTCGCCATCTAGATGCCCCATCGTGATTTTGAAGAAGCTACCCGAAAGCGCCAGGTTGGCAGTCAAGCCGCCTTGCGCCACGGCGAATCCGGTAACGCCAAAGGCGGCAAGGCCTGCGGTCAAGGCCACCGCGGCCTTGGTGATATTCGTTTTGCCCATGGCGGTTTGCCCTTTCTACGGCGGTTTAGGCTCTCTTCTTGCCAGGTTAGGCCACGCTGCAGGCACCGGCACTGGCTTTACACTGCCGCCGTGTACAGCACGTTCAAAAGAATGTGACGGCCGAGTTTCTCATCTTGACAGTGTACAGTCCACCCCGCCGCGGCACCGCACTGAATGCAGACTCTGGGATTTTTGCCCCGAGGCTTTAAGGTAGATAACAACGTGGAGCATCAGTAATAAAGGAGCACGCATGACCACCGTGTTCGGTTGGATCGCTATAGCTGCATCGATTCCGGTGTGGCTGTACTTTTTCACCCGCGTATGGGCCCTCTTCAAGTTCATCCGCTCCGGCGGACCTAACCAGCTCAAGCGCACCGATAATATAGGCAAGCGTTTATGGCGCGTTATTGCAGAGGTCTTTGGCCATTCCCACTTCAAGGGTAAGCCTCTGGTCAATGCCGCCCACTGGCTGGTGATGGTGGGATTCCTTTTCGGCATCCTGGTGTGGTTTGAGGCCTATATTCAAACCTTCGCGCCGGACAAGGGCTGGCCCTGGCTCAGCCACTGGCCGGTCTACCACTTCGTTGAGGAAGTCTTGGGCATCGCGACGGTCCTCGGTATTGGTTTCCTCATCGCCGTGCGCCTCAAACTTGGCGATACCGAGCGCGGCAGCCGCTTCTTCAACTCCCAGACCACCTCGGCACGCTGGGTAGAGTTCATTGTCTTTTCTGAGGGACTCGGCATGATCTTGGTGAAATCCACCAAGATCGCCACCTACGGCGGCGGCTCCGCCTGGGCGGATTTCTTGAGCATCCATCTAGCCAAGCTCTTCCCTGCATCCCCAGCATTGGTGAGCTTCTTCGCCCTGTTCAAGCTGCTGTCTGGCATGCTGTTTATCGTCTTCATTTCCCGCAATTTCCAGTGGGGCGTGATGTGGCACCGCTTCACCAGCTTTTTCAACATCTTCTTCCAGCGCAATGCCACCGGGGAAAAGGCCCTACAATCCCTGCCCACCCCGGACTTGGAGGAAGACATCACCCCGGGTAGCTGGAAGATGCTGCTGGATTCCACCTCGTGTACCGAGTGTGGCCGCTGCCAAGAACTATGCCCGGCGTGGAATACCGAAAAACCACTGAGCCCCAAAAAGTTCATGATGGACCTGCGCCAAGGCGCACTGGATAACTACAACCCGCACGAGGGCCTGGATGTGCTGTCCATGGCCGGAGTCATCGATGATGACGTGCTGTGGTCCTGTACTAACTGCGGTGCCTGCGTGGATCAGTGCCCAACCGATATTGAACACATCGACCACATTGCGGACCTGCGCCGCTTCAAGGTGCTCGCAGAATCGGACTTCCCTTCCGAGCTCACCGGCTTGTTTAAGAATATGGAAACCAAGGGCAATCCATGGGGCCGGAATAATTCTGAGCGCCGCGCCTGGATCGATGAGGCCCGCGCCGATGGCATCGACGTCCCCGTCATTGGTGAAGACGAGGCCGATTTCTCCGATATGGAATACCTGCTCTGGGTGGGCTGCGCTGGCGCTTATGATGACGATGGCCGCCGCACCACTCGTGCCGTAGTAGACCTGCTGCATACCGCAGGCGTAAAGTTTGGCGTGCTCTCCACGGGTGAGACCTGTACGGGTGATCCTGCCCGCCGCGCCGGCAACGAGTTCCTTTTCCAGATGATGGCGCAGCAAAACGTTGAAACCCTCAACAACGCCTTCGACGGCGTCCCAGAGGGCCAGCGCAAGATCATCACCACCTGCCCGCACTGCTTTAACACGATCCGCAATGAGTACCCGGACTTTGACGGGCACTTCGACGTCTTCCACCACACCCAGCTGCTCAACCGGCTGGTGCGCGAGGGCTTGCTCAAGCCGGTGCCACGCACGCCGGAGAACCGCAAGCCGATTACCTACCACGATCCTTGCTTCCTCGGCCGCCACAATAAGGTCTTCGATCCTCCACGCGAGCTGCTCGAGGCCACCGGCGTGGAGCTGCGTGAGATGGACAAGAACCGCGACGAGGCCTTCTGCTGTGGCGCCGGCGGCGCCCGCATGTTCATGGAGGAAAAGCTTGGCACCCGCATCAATGACTTCCGCACCGAGCAGGCCCTCGAGACCGGCGCGGAAGAAATCGCCACCGGCTGCCCCTTCTGCAATGTCATGATGACCGGCGGCGTGAAGTCCTTGGCGCAGGATTCCACCCCCACCACCAAGGTCAATGACGTGGCGGTTATGCTGCGCAATTCCATCTCCCTCGACGAGGCTGGCACCCTGCCGGAGCCCCACCCCAAGGCGTTCCTTGCTACCCCGGTACGCAACCAGAAGTCCGCGGGCACCAATGACGCCCCGCTTGCCGACGCCCCCACTTCTACCACCCCAAACACCACCCACACCCCTGCCGCATCGGCACCAGCACCAGCCCCCTCCGCTCCTGCAGCGCCGGCCGCGCCCGCAGCACCGAGCGCTCCTACCCCGCCAAGTGCCCCAGCAGCACCTGCGCCCAAGGCACCAGCAGCTCCAACACCGCCTAGCGCACCTGCAACGCCTCCGGCACCGGCCGCACCAGCTGCGCCACAAGCTCCCCAAGCACCGGCAGCACCAGCTGCTCCAGCGGCACCGAGCGCACCTACCCCACCTAGTGCTCCAGCAGCACCTGCACCCAAGGCACCAGCAGCTCCAACACCGCCTAGCGCACCTGCAACGCCTCCGGCACCGGCCGCACCAGCTGCGCCACAAGCTCCCCAAGCACCAGCGGCACCAGCTGCTCCAGCGGCACCGAGCGCACCTACCCCACCTAGTGCTCCAGCAGCACCTGCACCCAAGGCACCAGCCGCGCCGACCCCGCCTAGCGCACCTGGAGCGCCAGCGGCGCCAGCAGCTCCGGCAGCGCCGACGCCGCCCGCAGCACCAAAACCGCCAGAGGCCCCTGCTGCGCCCACGCCGCCAAAGGCTGAGCCGCCAGCCGCACCGACCCCGCCAGCACCGCCGGCGGCTCCGGCACCGCCGACGTCGGAAAGCGTGCCCAATCCACCTGAATCTGAGTAGGCGCGCAAGGGCATTGGTGCGTACGCTGTAGTCCATGCATTTTAATGCGGGACTCCCCACCGATGCCCTGCTGCTGGCGGCAGGCGCAACCGAAAATACAAATTCCCTCGTCTCTTTCGCCTGGATTATGGCCGCGGCTCTACTCGCGCCGCTGGTCTCTTATATGTTGGGTTACCGCCTGCCGTCGGTGGCCCTCTTGCTGATTTTCGGCATGATTATTGGCCCTTCCGTCCTCGACCTCGCGGCCGAAGACGAAGGAATCGAAATGCTCAAGGAACTCGGCGTGGGCGCGCTGTTCCTCCTCGCCGGCTTTGAGATTCAAATCTCTACCCTCAAAACCAAAGAAGCCGGAACGGCACTTTCTACCTGGATCATCTGTGCCCTCGCCTGTGGCGTGGGCGCCTACTTCTTGGTGGATAACGTGCCAGGTGCCATCGTCGTCGCCTTGGCGCTTACATCAACGGCGCTGGGCACGCTCACACCGATGCTGAAACAGGACCGCATTCTGGGCACCAAGGTGGGCAACTCTGTGATGATTCATGGTGCCATTGGTGAGGTCGCCCCCATTACCGCAATGGCGCTGTTGCTGGGTACTCGTTCCACGCTGACGACGATGATCATTTTGTTGTTCTTCATCATCATCGCCGTTGCCGTTGCCATCATGCCGGCAGCTATCGCTTCGGCGATCCCCTGGGTGAAGACCGCCTTTATCTCCGGTGCGGGCTCCACCAACCAGACGATCTTGCGTCTTATCATCCTGATTCTGGCCATCCTCATGGCGGTTACGGCAGTCTTTGAACTCGATATCGTGCTCGGCGCCTTTGCCGCTGGCATTATTTTGAACCGCATCATCCCGGATGAGTTCCACCGCCGCCTTGAGCACCGGCTTGATGTGGTGTTTTATTCCATGCTCATCCCAGTTTTCTTCGTGGTCTCTGGCATGAGCATTAGCTGGGATACCATCGCCAATAATCCGTGGAAGGTACTGGGTATTCCAGCCCTTATTCTGGTGACGCGTGGTCTACCGGTCTTCCTGCGCGAAAATGTAGCGCATACCGGATCCGATATTGAAACCATCCGCGAGCGCCTCCAAGTGGGCTTGTATTCCGCCACCGGTCTGCCGATCATCGTGGCGGTGACCACCTTGGCGGTGAACTCCAAGATTATGGAACCCGAAAATGCCTCCATTTTTGTCTCCGGCGGCGCACTTACTGTCGCCCTCTTCCCATTCCTCGCCAGCCTGGTGGGCGGCAAGAAGCAGCCCGAAAAGAAGGACGAGGAATCTTCCGCCGCTGAGACCAAGGACCTATAGGCAGCGTTCGCTAAGAGCACGCCCCTAGCAGGGAGGAAATTTCCTAGACTGGGAAGCGTGAGTAATAGCTTTGGTTCTTCCCCTATCAATCGGACGATGCGCCTGTCCGATTCCGAGCGCAACGATGCAATCAATGACCTCGCCCGCGCCGTGGGTGAAGGCCGGTTAACCATGGAAGAGTTCGAAGACCGCTCGGACGACGTCATGCGCGCCCACACCCACCAAGACCTCGTGCCCGTCTTCCAAGACATTCCGGCGCGTGGTTCCCACGAGGTCAAGGTCTATTCCCGCGGTGAGGTCACGCGCGCCCATAATGCGGGCAAGAAGCCAAAGTTTGCGACCGCACTTTCCGGCTCGGTGGTGCTTGCCGTTGCCAGCCCAACGCTTATCGTGATGAGCGCGACCTTGAGCAGCCCATGGCTTTTGCTGGGAGGCGCGGTAGCAGCCGCGCTCATCCCTATCCTGTGGATTCTGCTCTACGTTGCCAAGGTGGGCCCTTCCTCGTGGCACGCCCCGTCCGTGCGCCAGATTGAAAAGGAGCAATTGCGCGAGATTCGCGCGCTCACGGCGCATGAGCGCGCACAGCAAAAAATGATCGAAGAAAAGATGTGGGCCGATCGCCGCATGCAAGCCGGCGAAATTACCGGACAGGCTATGGATCTGGCCAAGCGCAAGTTCAGCGAGTGGAATAAAAAATAGTCATTGCCACTGTTAAAGCGTTTTGTGTGGCTGTGAATCGTGGCACAATATTCCCATGACTTCTCCGAAACTCCGCATCTTTGACCAGTCCGACAAGCTCAAGGGCGTCGCGTATGACATTCGCGGCGAGGTCTCTGCGGAAGCGGAACGCATGGAGCTCGATGGGCACACCATCTTGAAACTCAACACCGGTAACCCAGCCGTCTTCGGCTTCGAGGCTCCCGACGTTATCATGCGCGATATGATCGCCGCCCTGCCTACTTCCCAGGGCTATTCCACCTCCAAGGGAATCATTCCTGCCCGGCGATCCATCGTTACCCGCTACGAGCTGGAGGATTTCCCGCCCTTCGATATCAACGATGTCTTCTTGGGCAATGGCGTCTCCGAACTCATTAGCATGACCACCCAAGCGCTGCTTAATAACGGCGATGAGGTTCTCATCCCAGCACCGGACTATCCATTGTGGACCGCAGCTACGTCCCTGGCGGGCGGCACCCCGGTTCACTACCTATGCGATGAGGACGATGATTGGAATCCATCCATCGAGGACATTGAGTCCAAGATTACGGATAAAACCAAGGCCATCGTGGTCATCAACCCGAATAACCCAACAGGTGCGGTCTACTCGCGCGAAGTACTGCAGAAGATAGTTAATATCGCCCGCGAGCATAACCTGCTCATCTTGGCCGATGAGATCTATGACCGCATTCTTTATGACGGCGCACAACACATCTCCATCGCTTCACTCGCCCCGGACCTGCTCACCATCACATTTAATGGTTTGTCCAAGGCCTACCGCGTATGTGGCTACCGCGCCGGTTGGATGGTGCTCACCGGCCCTAAGCACCACGCCCGTGGCTTCATCGAAGGCCTAGAGCTTCTGGCCGGAACGCGCCTGTGCCCGAATGTGCCAGCGCAGCACGCTATCCAGGTGGCGCTAGGTGGCCGCCAGTCCATCTACGAGCTCACCGGTACCGGCGGGCGCCTTTTGCGCCAGCGCAATATTGCCTATGAAAAGCTCAACGAGATTCCGGGCGTGTCTGCGGTAAAACCCATGGGCTCGCTTTACCTCTTCCCGCGCCTGGATCCGAATGTGTATGAAATCCATGACGATGCCAAACTCATGCTGGATATTTTGAAAGCGGAAAAGATCCTCATGGTGCAGGGAACCGGCTTCAACTGGCCGAACCCGGATCACTTTCGCGTAGTCACGCTGCCGTGGGCATCCCAGATCGAAAACGCCATCGAGCGCCTTGGCAACTTCCTGGTGAGCTATAAGCAGTAGTTTTCTTCCCCACCAGTTGCTAATGATATTGATATTCCATCACAATATGGTGCATGGGAAGACATTCTGCGGCACCTAAGCCTCAGCCGACCCGTAGTTCATGGGGTCGGCTATCTACTTCGTTAGCTCACCATCCATGTCGGTTAGCCTTGCTCGGCGTGCTCGTCACAGCGCTGATAGCCACCATTGCGGGCATGGCAGTGCTGTGGCCTCAGAGTCCAGCCTCCGAGCACACCTCCACTGATTTTCAGCAAACCTATGCCCTCAACCACCCACAGGTCGAGGGCACGGTCGACACGACAGATCACTCGGCTTGCCAATCGGAACTTACTGGACAGGCCTTTGATAAACCGCCGCTCATTCCAGGGACTGAGGAAGTGCAGTGCGACCGCGCCTTGGTCAACATCACCTCCGGCGAAGACGAAGGACGCATGACCCAACTGGTCACCTACGGAAATGCCGGCGATCCGCAGCTTAAACCGGGCGACAAAATTGTCCTTTCCAAGGCTAGTGACCCTTCCGGCGCTGTGTCCTATGCTTTTGCTGATTATCAGCGCACCGGAAGCTTAGCTCTGTGGGCAGTAATCGTAGCCGTCGTCATTATCGCTTTTGCGGCCTGGCATGGCGTGCGCGCCCTTATCGGCTTGGCACTAAGCCTAGGCGTGATCTTTGCGTTCCTCGTCCCCGCTCTTATCGACGCCCATAATCCCCTGTGGTCAGCACTCGTTGCCTGCTCCGCTATCATTCTGCTCGCCGTTCCTCTCGTCCACGGCATAAATTGGAAATCGGCATCGGCGGTGGGCGGCTCCCTTAGCGCTCTCATTCTTGCAGCAGCGTTAGCGTGGGCCGCTATCGATAGTTCGCAGCTACAAGGCTACAGTTCCGAGGACAACCTGAAGTTACTTCTTTATATGCCCAACGTATCCATCGTGGGCGTGCTTTTATGCGGCTTTGTAGTCGGTGCCTTGGGCAGCCTTGCCGACGTCGCCGTTGCCCAAGCATCCACCATTACCGAACTCCACGGAGCAGACCCTGATGCCCGCCCTACACAGCTTTTCCTCTCCGCAATGAAGGTGGGCCGTGATCACATCGCCTCCGTGGTCTATACGTTGATTCTCACCTATACCGGCGCGGCCTTGCCGCTGCTCATGCTGATTACCGCAGCAGAACGCCCTGCCGGACAGATTCTGAGCAGCGATCTCGTTGCAACGGAACTGCTGCGTTCCGGAGTAGGTGCGATGGCATTGACCCTCGCGGTTCCCATCACTACGGCCATCGCAGCTTTCACAGTGCCACAACGCGCACAAGCTTAGGCTCCTATACAAAAGGCTGAGCAGGGCGATTATTTCGCTGCTCAGCCTTTGGCATCTAGGGAGTAGAGGACCTAGAGGGTGCGCCCCAATGCCTCAATTTTCCAACCTGCCTGCTGCCAATCCGCGACAGGCAGCACATTGCGACCATCGATAATGTGCTTATTGTCCACCAGCTGGCCCGCCTGCTGCGGATCCAATTCCTTGAATTGCTTCCACTCGGTAGCCAAAATCACCAGTTCAGCCTCGCGCAGGGCATCGTCAGTGTCCGCGGCATAATCCAAGGTGGGGAATACCTTCTTCGCGTTGTCCATGCCTTCTGGGTCATAGACGGTTACTGCCGCGCCAGCCAGCGACAGGGAACCCGCTACGGCAAGGGCGGGCGAATCGCGCACGTCATCGGAATTCGGCTTAAACGCGCAACCCAATACGGTCACGCGGTGACCAAGCAGGGAACCATTGAAGGCTTCCTTGGCCAGGTCCACCACGCGGTCACGGCGGCGCATATTGATAGCGTCCACCTCACGCAGGAAGGTTAGCGCTTGGTCGGCGCCCAGCTCGCCAGCGCGGGCCATGAAAGCGCGGATGTCCTTGGGCAGGCAACCGCCACCAAAGCCGAGACCGGCGCCAAGGAACTTGCGGCCGATGCGCTCGTCGAGCCCAATGGCGTCGGCAAGAGCGGTAACGTCCGCGCCTGCAATCTCGCAGATCTCAGAAACGGCGTTGATAAAGGAAATCTTGGTGGCCAAGAACGCATTAGCGGAGACCTTGACCAGCTCGGCGGTCTGCCAATCCGTCACGATGAATGGGGTGTCCTGCGAGAGCGGCTGGGCATAGACCTCGCGCGCTACCTCTTCGGCGCGGCTTTCACCCTCGCGCACGCCGAGAACAATGCGGTCTGGGGTGATGGTGTCCTTGACGGCGTAGCCCTCACGCAGGAACTCCGGGTTCCACGCGATTTCCACGGTGGTGCCTTCTGGGGCAAGCTCATTGGCTAGCTCTTGGAGCTCCGCAGCCGTTCCCACCGGAACGGTGGACTTACCAAAGATGATGTGATCACCCTTGAGCTTGGGCACCAGATCCGTGATGACGGCCTTCACGTAGGTCATATCCGCCGCGTAGGAACCGCGGCGCTGCGGAGTACCTACGCCCAAAAAGTGCAGGTTGCCGAACGCGGCTGCTTCTTCATAGTCCGTGCTGAAGTCAAGGCGGCCGGCCTCAATATTGCGCTCGAGAACCTCCGGCAGGCCCGGTTCAAAGAACGGAACCTTGCCCGATTTAAGAGCGGAAATTTTATTGTCATCTACGTCCACGCCTAGTACTTCATGGCCGAGCTCGGCCATGCAGGCAGCATGGGTTGCACCCAAGTATCCGGTGCCGATTACAGTCATACGCATAAAGCCCCATATTAGAGGCTCTATGTGAATGCCGGTTTAAGCCTATCGAAAATTCAGGTAAGACTTCGATGGCGTCGGGCCACGCTGCCCCTGGTACTTCGATCCCAGCGAGCCGGTGCCATATGGGCTTTCCGCTGGTGAAGTCATCTTGAAGATAGCCAGCTGACCCACCTTCATACCCGGCCACAGGGCGATGGGCAGGTTGGCGGTATTAGAAAGCTCGAGCGTGATGTGGCCGGAAAAACCTGGGTCAATAAAGCCCGCGGTGGAGTGGGTCAACAATCCCAGGCGGCCAAGGGAAGACTTGCCCTCCAATCGACCGGCCAAGTCTGCCGGCAGTGTGAATTTTTCCAGCGTGGCGCCGAGCACGAACTCGCCTGGGTGCAGGATGAAGGACTGATCTTCTTCTACCTCCACCAAGGTGGTGAGATCCGGCATTTCCTCTTTGGGGTCAATATGCGTGTACCGCGAGTTATTGAAGACCCGGAAATACTTATCTAGGCGCACGTCTACGGACGAGGGCTGGATGAGCTCGCCGTCGAAGGGTTCGATGCCCAATTCTTCGGCGTCAATGGCGGCACGGATATCACGATCTGAAAGAAGCACGGCCCCAATTCTACTCATGCCGAAGGCCGCGGTGTATAGTAGGCCGGAGCGTGCAAGCGCGCAGTGCCGACGTAGTTTAATGGTAGAACTGCAGCTTCCCAAGCTGCTGGCGCGGGTTCGATTCCCGTCGTCGGCTCCAATGTCATGAGTCGCGACATGTTTGACAGATGAGTCGCGACATCGTTAACAAACCGGCATTCCAGTTGCTTTTTGTTCTGGGGTGCCGGTTTCTTCGATCAGGCGGGCAGTGCCAGGGCGCATCGTTCCAAGCAGCAGTACCAAGACGCCGTAAGAACACCTACGCCTGACGGGCGGAGCCCTTTCCCTCTTGGGCTCTAGAAGGTGCCTTAGGCCCTGAATGGCCGCGCTCTATTTCGACGCCACCGGATTGGCGTACAGCTTTGACGATGGCCATATTGCGGTTAGGACTGTTCATAGTGTCAAACATGTCCCGACTCACCAGTCAAGCATCACCCGACACGGTAAGATAGCCCTAAGCGTCAAATATGTCGCGGCTCACCTGTCAAGCATCACGACGATTCCCTCAGGCACAGACTGTCAAATATGTCATGAACTCAGACACCGTCGTCGGCTCCAATTTTCGGGGGGACAATATCGTGCTAGTCGGTGGCGCTTAGCCACTCGGCCAGTTCTTTTTGTGCTCGTTCTACCCCGCCTGGATAGTGTGCTTCCAACTCTGCGGCGGCTGGTTCGAAGAATTTCTCCGTGAGCGCGACAAGATCGCGCTCAGGAACAGTGCCGCGGATGTCATCTAGCGGGGCGCGGAACGTCATTCCACAATCGGTCCGGCGCTGATATCCGCGCCAGTCTTCGCTGTAGATGCGAAGTTCTGCCCCACGCAGGTTGGACTCAATGACCACGTTGCCGAATATGAGTGTGGTAAGGGTTCGCTCTTGCATGGCGCCGAGTCTACTAGCCGCAGCGGACGATGGGCTGAGGGTCGTAGACCGTGGTGGTGGTCTCGCGGGAGAGTTCCTTGCCGCCTAGGTCCTTGATGATGCGGGTATCGGACGTCGTAAAGCCCGGCGCGCCAGAAGAAGGCGAGCAGTCGCTGCCTGGGACGGACATAGGCTGTGGGTCGGTCTTAGCCCAGCGGCCGTTGTTCACAGACTCGACGTCGACAGTCTTGGTGCCCTTCAGGCGCACGGTAATCTTGCCGCCGCCGAAGTCGGTCTCAATGCGGACCGGGGTATTGAAGGTATTGGTGAACTGCAGGTCGATGGCGCCCTCGTACACGGTGGCTTCGCGGCCGGCAGGATAGCGCGAAATGTAGTACGAGTGCGGGGTGTGGGCGGTATCTTCCATGCCCGCAAAGTAGGCAGCGTTGTACAAGGTGGTGGCGAACTGGGAGATGCCGCCGCCCACGGCGGAGCCGGAGTGGCCATCGATAATGATGCCGGACTCAACGTAGCCCTGTGCCGTGCCGCGAGGGCCCGTGTGGCCGTTGAGGGAGAAGGTCTCGCCTGGGTTGACCACGGCGCCGTTGACCTGTTGGGCTACCAGCTCGATATTCTTGCCGGAGGCAGCGGAGTAGCCCTCAGTGGTGAACTCGCCCACGGTGTCGTTGAAGGTCGCCTTCTTGGCATCGTCGGTGGTGAACTCTGCCGGATCCGGCTTGTAGGTAGCATCCCACTCGCGGTCATCGCCGGTCACGCGCTTGTCAAAGTCCTTCATGGTCGGCTCCCAGTCGATGATCTCGCCGTCTTCGGACGGGGTGATCTGCTTGTCGTTACCGTTGAAGGAAATCTTGGCATTTACGCCAGGGACATCGGCGCCCTCGGAGCGCTCGGCCAGCAGCTCTTGCGCGCGGTTGGTATCCACGGCGAGCTTGAGCTTGCCGTCCTTCTTTTCAATGCTGGTGAACTGGGAGATTTCCGGCTTATTCAGGGTAGCGCTGACATTATTCTTGGCCTTCAAGGTAATGGGATTATCCAGCGCCTTGGCGGCATCGCCAGTGCGCATGGCCTCGATAGCTTCATCATTGATGGCCGGCTCTACCTCTTCTGGGTCCACGTTTACGCCCTCGGAATCGAGCCAATTATCCGTAACCGCATTGTGCAGGGTGCCGGCATCTACGGTTTGGCCGAGCTTGGGGTCGGTGACCTTGAGCTCACCATTGTTGAGCTCCAGCATGCCATCGACTGGATCGGTGGAGAGATCCTTCTTCACGCGGTCCAGAGCCGGTTGCAGCTGGGCCTCATCCACATTGGTTTCTACCGGAATATCCCGGGTGGAGCGGAAGAAGCTATACAGGCGGGTAAAAGGATTGAGGGAAGGCTCCTCAATATTGTCCACGGCGCGCTGGTTATCCAGGGCGAGGCCCGACTCGGAGGGAACGAAATCGGTGTGCAGGTCGCCGGAGGTAACGCTCACGGGCTCGGTTTCTACGCCCGCAAGCTCGTCTTCGAGCTTCTCTACTGCGGCGGTGCGATCCATGGCGGAGATATCCACGCCGTTGACGGAAACGGCGCGCGGAATCTTGTCCTGGTTTGCTGCGACATCCCAGGCATAAGCAATGCCCGCGATCAGGACAAGGCCAACCAATACGCCGAGCGCGATGAGCCAGCCTTTAGCACCGTTTTTTCCTTCTGCCTTTTTCACGCCTTAAAGGTTAACGGTTTTAGTGGCATTTTTCCTAGTCCTGTGCGGGCTCGGGTGCAGCGCTGGCCGGGGGAGCGCTGACATGGCGGGCGGCATCTGCAAGGCGTTCGAGTGGCAGGCGGCCCTGGTCGACGGCGCCAACAACGGCGTCGATCACCGCATTAATGTCGCCTTCGGTGGACCACAGGGGCATGTCGGCACCGGCATTGAGGGAGTCCACGACGGCGTCGGCAAGCGGGTGCGAATCCGCAATCGCCTTCATGCCGCCGATGTCATCGGTATAGATGGGCCCGTCGTACTGCAGGGTCTCGCGGGCTAGGCCATAGGCTTCCGGCAGAATGGAAGCGGGAGTCTGACCATCGCCCAGGCCGGGCACGGCGAGATGGCCCATCATCAGTGCGGCATTGGGTGCTTGGGGAAGGGCAGCCTTAAAGGGAATGAACTCGTGGCCTTCTAGTTCTTCTAGCGGCGGGGTAACGGCCTCGGCCAGGTGGGTATCGCCAGAAGCACGGCCGTGGCCCGGGAAATGCTTGAACACGGCCTTGACCCCAGCGGAATCCAGCCCGCGTGCAAAGGCCGCACCATACTCGCCTGCTTGGACCGGATCGGTGGAAAATGATCGATCGCCCACAACTTCCAGGCCATTGCCATCGACGTCGAGCACCGGTGCAAAGTCCACGTTGATGCCGTGTGTCTTGAGGCTCATACCAATCTCGTGTGCGAGCTGCTCCACCTCTTGTGGGGAACGCTCGGCCGCCATCTGTTGCGGCGCGGGGTACTCGCCCAGGATCTCCGAGAAACGTTGCACGCGCCCGCCCTCAAAATCGATGGAGACCTCAAAGTCGCGGCCCACCTCTTGGCGCAGGGCATTAATATCGCGGCCCTCTTCCTGCAGCAAGTTTGGATCCGCCCAGCTAGGGATAAAGATTCCGCCCACACCTGCCTCCAGCTTGGCCTTAGCATCGTCGTAGTTGGTGACCGGCGGCATCAGCACGGAAGCAGCCATGGCGCGGATGTCCTGCTGCGGGGCGGCCTCCTGCGAGATCTCTTCGAGCGTTTCGTGCGTCGCGGCAGGTGAGCTCGACCCAGCCGGGGTGGTGGAGCCCTGGCTCTCGTTGTCCTCCTGGGTGGAGGTAGAGCAGGCGCCTAGGGCCGTCACGAGGGCGAGGCTGGCAAGGATGCGCGGAGTTTTCATGCCTTCTAGTGTGCAATATTCCTCGCGTTCTGTCGCAAGCGGTGGGTAGACTAGTGACATGAGTAACGGCGAGACAATGCTAATTGCCTACGATGGCACCGAACGAGCCGGCCGCGCCCTCGAGTACGCGGCCCAGCTGCTGCGGCCCACCACGGTAGAAATCCTCACCGCCTGGGAGCCGGTAGCCCGGCAGACCGCCCGCGCCGTCAGCCGCACCGGAATGCACCAGTCCACCGTCTCCCCGGATGGCGTCGAAGAGGATCCGGCCTATGAAGAGGCGCTAAAGATTTGCCGCCAGGGCATCGAGCTGGCCGAAAGCCTGGGCCTAGCCGGCCGCGCCCACCTGGTGGAATCCGCTACCACCATCTCCTCCGCCATCATTGATGCCGCGCATGAGCTGGACGTGGACGTCATCGTGACCGGTACCCGCGCCCTGACCGGCTTCCGCGCGTGGTGGACCAACTCCACCGCCGATCAGATTGTGCGCAACGCCGGCCTCCCGGTCTTCATCGTGCCGCAGGAAAACGAGGATGACGCGGACGATGATGAGGCAGAATACTTCTAAATAGCTGCTAGTATCTTTAGCCATGGCTCTGGAAACCGATTCTTTGAACAAGCGCACCCTTGGCCCTGCCATCGGTAGCGCTGTTGTGGGCATCGCGCTCGGCGTCATCACCATCATCGGCATCGCACAATTCTCCGGCACCGATACTGTGCCGGAAGGCAATGCGGTTTCTGCTTCCGATGCGGTTTTGGGCGGCCCTGAGTACGGATCCCGCAACTAGGTGTGCGTACCCTCCGCGGGCGGCTTGCCCGCCCCTACCCGCTGGGGATCCTTGCCCTAGCGCTCATCCTCCTCGTGCAGCCGTGGGGGCTGACGGCGGCCGATACCAAGCATGATCTGGCGGCCGATCCGCTGCACTTTCTCCGCGGGGCGCTCAGCGCCTATACGGATACCTTTACCCTGGGGCAGCTACAGAATCAGGCCTATGGCTATCTCTTTCCCCAGGGACCATTCTTCGTTTTAACCCAGCCCCTGCCCGATTGGGTGGCCCAGCGCCTCTGGTGGCTACTGGTCTTAAGCGTCGGCTTCATCGGCTTCCATAAGCTCGGCCGCAAGGTGGGCCTGCGTGGCTGGTGGGTCTGGGTGGCGGCGATGCTCTACGCGCTCTCGCCGCGCACTCTTTCTACCCTGACCGCCATTTCTTCTGAGACCTGGCCGGTCATGCTCGCTCCCTGGGTTATCCTGCCCTTCCTCAATGCCAAGCTCACCTGGCGCGATGCCGCCGCGGCCACCATCCCGGTGGCGCTGATGGGTGCGGTCAATGCCACCGCGACCATCGCGGCGTGTATCCCGGCCGCTGTAATCCTGCTCTACCGCCGCGCCTTCAGACCCGGCGCGGCCTGGCTCTTAGGGTGCCTGGCGGTATCGGCCTGGTGGATCGGCCCGCTCGTCGTGCTTGGCCGCTATGCCCCGCCGTTTACGGAATTCATCGAATCCGCCCGCGTAACCACTCGCTGGCTCAACTTGCCCGAGATCCTGCGCGGAACCACGAGCTGGACGCCGTTTGTCGATACCGAACGCGTAGCCGGCTATGAGCTAGCCACCGAGTCCTTCTTTGTGCTGGTCACCATGGGCATCGCGGCCGTGGGCATCTACGGGCTCACCAAACTGCCGCGCGTGTGGTCCGTCGTGTTGGTAGTGGGCATCGCGGTGCTGGGTTGCCAGGCGGGGTGGTACCTCGATGCGCTCGATGGCCCGCTGGCCGCGTTGCGCAACCTGCATAAGTTTGACCCGCTGGTGCGCCTCCCACTGCTTTTGGGTGTCGCGCGCGCCTGCGCACAGCTGCCGCTACCGCACAGCTTGCGGCCTACCAAGAAGCAGACAGTAGGCGCGCTCACGCTACTGCTGTGCATCGCGGTCATCTCCCCGGCATGGTCGCAGCGCTTGCTGCCGCTGGGGGCGTATAAGGAGGTTCCCTCCTACTGGCACGAGGCCACGGACTTTATCAATACTCATGCCGCCGATACCCGCACCCTTATCTACCCAGAAGCATCCTTTGCCCGGCAGACCTGGGGGTGGACGCGCGATGAGCCGGCCCAGCCGCTGCTCGATGTCCCGTGGGCCGTACGCGATGCCATTCCACTCGTGCCCCCAGAGGCCATCCGCGGGCTCGACGGCGTGATGGCCGCGCTCAAGGAGGATCCGGCCACCGGCGTGCGCTCCCTTCAGCGTCTCGGCATCGGCGCAGTCATGGTGCGCCACGATCTCTTCACCGGTGAGGACGAGGCCCTAGCTAGTAAATTTGGCGGCGAAGTCCACCGCTTCGGCGAGGTCGATGTCATCTTGCTCAACCACGCCGGCATGTCCTTAGGACCCACAGACCCAGTCCGCGTGGCCGGCGGCGGAGAAGCCTTGGCGCTTCTCGACGCCCACTGTGGCCCCACCACCCGCCAGCTCGTCGATCGCGACGCCGATATCGTCACCGATACCCCGACGCTCACGGACCGCAACTACGGCACCCTCGATGGCCCCATCTCCGCGCCCCTAGCCGCGGACGATCCCAGCCACGTGAATAACCGCCTGCGCGATTATCCCTCCGCTGGGCCGCTTACCCAGGTGGAAACCCACGGCGGTTCGGTAGCAGTCTCCTCCTCGGCCGCCGATGCCACGGCCTTTGGTGGCGCCCAGCCGAAGAAGTCCGCCACGGCCGCGGTGGATGGAGAAAACTCCACCGCCTGGTGGCCCGCGCCGGGCGATGATGCCGGGTGGATTGAGCTGCGCGGATCTTTCACCCAGCCGCGCCTCAAGCTCATGGCCACCAGCGCCACCACGGTAACCGTGCGCTCTGGCAGCGCGGCCGTAGACGTGGATTTGCAGCCCTTCCGCTCGCAGGAAGTCCGCGTTCCCGGCGGCGATACCGAGGCCATCCGCGTGGAGCTCTCCCACCGCACCGGCATCGCGGAGTTAGGAGTGGAAGGCCAGCCGGTCGAGCGCGTGGTGACCGTCCCGGATACCTCCCCTGACGTGCACCAATTCTTTTTCCAGCGCATGCTGCAGGATACCGGCGTGCTCATCCGCGATTTCACGGCACCGCGCTCCATGCGGGTGACGGTGGATTCCACCAAGCCCGTGCTTATCGACGCCCACCGCTACTCCCCCGGCGACTCCCTCACCCTCAGCCCTGGCACGCACCGCGTGCGCACCACGGGGCCGTGGGTGAGCCTGCGCGAGGAGGGCTGGCAACCAGCAGGCTCTTCCGAGCCCACCGGGTACTCGATTGCAGCCGCTGATGAGGATCGCCTCTTGGTCACCGGTCGTGCCTTCAATAAGGGCCTGCGCGGCTACCTAGGCGAGGAAGAGATCGCCCCGCGCGAGATCGATGCGGCCACCCAAGCTTTTGTCATTCCAGCCGGCCGTTCCGGTGACTTCCGCATGACCTTTAGCGCCCAACCGGTTTACCGCGCCACCCTCCTCTTCGGCGGCGCCTTGGGCTTGCTCACCCTCGGCCTGTGCATCTTGGCGGCCGCGCGGCGCTCGTCCCAGCCCACCTGGCGCGCGCCGCGCGGCGGTGCCGCCTCGGCCGTAGTCGCTCTCGGCGCGCTGGCCCTGACCGGCTGGCCGGCCGCGGTGGCGGCCGTTGCCGCTTGGTTGGTGCTGCGCTGGACCACCATTCCGCGCGCCTACCTCGCGCCCGGTGTCGTAGCGGCGGCCGGGGCGATCCTCGCCCGCGCGCCGTGGACATCGGGCTCCTATGCGGGCGATTCGCTCCTGCTTAGCTGCTTGTGTGCCGCGGGCGTGGCCTGTCTTTTCGCCTCCGACCGAGGAGAAAATCCCGGCCGGGACGCTCGATGAGCGTATAGCTCGCGGCCGAGACCACCACGGTGGCCACCACCGTTACGGCCAGAATCACCCAAAAGTCCAGGGGCTTCCCGCTAAACAGCGGCACCCCGGTAAGCGGAAACGCCAGTCCCAGAATGGCCACATGCCACAAGAAGATGGAATAGGACCACGCGCCCAGTGCCTGCATGAGCGGGCTGGTCAGCCAGGACTTATCCCGTGGGGCAAGCGCTACCGGTACCACCACGACTGCGGCGAAGGCCGCTCCCGCAATGATCCGGCGGGAAAATTCGCCCGGTTCTGGATGCACCAGTCCCTGCGGCCCGAACCACTCGCGGCTGGAAATCCACAGCACCACCGCTGCCACGAGCCACCATGCCCAGCGCGGCCGCAGCGCGCGTTGCACGCGCCGGCTAACACCGGCCTCTTCACATTCCGCGGCCAACATTCCCACGGCAAACCACGAAGCATACGCCGGCGGCCAAATCTGCGAATTGACCTGATCCTTGGTGTAATCGGCCACAAAGGGAACAAAACCCCAGGCCCAGCTAATCACCGCGCCCAGCGCGATGGCCGCTACCCGCCAGCGCCGAGGCAGCGCCCCAAGAAGCCACACCAACAAAGGCAAGGCAAGGTAGAAGAAGAACTCCACGCACAGCGACCACAGGTGGGTAAGCCCCGGTGCTAGCCCGTCCACCACATAGATCTGGGTAGAGGTGAGGTTGCTGAGAAGTTGGGTGAGGGAGAGCGAGTGGGCGTCGGGAAGCAGGAGCATCACCGCCACCACGCAGGCATAATAGGCTGGCACTAGGCGGGCCACGCGCGAGCGCGCATAGCCGGATAAGGTGTGCAGGCCACGGCGACGCCACAAGAGGAAGGCACTGAGCGCAAAGAAGACGGCGACGAAATAATCAAAGCGCCCGGCAAACCCCCACCCGGTTCCGGTCTGAAAAGACACGTGGGTGACAATGATTCCAAGGGAGGCGACCGCGCGTAGACCGTCCAGCTCCGGCAGATGCTGGGGTACGCTTTTCACAGATGCCTGCGGCTGCACGCTTGCTCCTAACCCCGGATCGACCTGAAACTGATTGGACATACTACTGCAATGAAACGCTACCTTTGGCCACGCTCGCCACTGGCGTGGGTTGTCATTGCCGCCGTCATTTTCTTGGTGCTGGGTACCGTCGTGCCGCCGCTGTATAACAATCAAACCCGGCCGCTGGCCTTCGACCAAAACATCAACACCGTCACCGCGCCGTCGGCTGGCGTGTGGATGGATGCGCCCGAGTTTATCGCCGGGGCCAAAGCCACCGGCGATAGCAAAGACCCGCAGTGCCAGGAAAAACAGGCACCCATGTGGTGCTACCTGCACCACGACCTGCTTACTATCGAGCGCAATACCACCACCTCTGAGGTGGCAGAAGATGATGCGCTCGCTAACTCCGATTCGCTCTCTCGCCTGCTCGCCGGCAATACTCCCCTTGCCCGAATCACGGAGCATTCCGTGTTGAACCGCGAGTCCACCTACCCAGTCGCGGCGCCAAAGGATAAATGGAAATTTGTCCTACCGGCGCTGGATACCGGCATGGCCCGCACCGACTTCGAGCGCGATGGAATCAACTACTTCTTTCCCTCCGGTACCGAGCAGCGCTCCTATCCGTTTTTCGACCTAGCGACGCAATCCTCCACGGCGGTGGACTTCACCACGACGGAAAAGCTCGACGGTATCCCTACCTATTCTTTCCACCACGATATCCAGCCCATTTCCCTGGCTGATATGCGCAAAAGCATTACCGCCGAGGTCGATACCGGCACCGGCGATAAGCAGCTAGCGGCCGAGGATTTCCGCATCTCCGGGCCAGCGAAGCGGTTCTACGACGCCGAGTCACGCGAGCTCCTCGGCTTGGATGCCACTGACCGAGTCACGGTAGAGCCCTTCTACACCATCGGCCGCGATATCTCCGTCGAGCCCACCACCGGCACCATGGTGGACCTGCGCGAGAACATCAAGATCTTCTTTGCCGCGGACGAAAAGCAAGCCGGCACCATGGTGGCGAATGACGATACAGAAGACCGCTCCATCCTTGCCGCTGATCTGCGCTGGTCCGATGAGACCCGCGCGGAGCGCCTTAATGAGGTGCGCCCGGTCATTCGCACCATTCGCGCCTTGATGGTGGTCGGCTGGGCCGGCAAGGCCATCGGCGTTGGTCTATTGCTCTGTGCCGCCTATATGTACATGCGCCGCCACCGTGAAGGCTAGGCGTCTTTTACTCCTTATCTGGGGCACCCTCCTCGTGGCCGCGGTGTGCTGGCCCTTTGCCTTGCCCGGCGAGTTCTTGTGGCGCGATATGGCGTTGCTTGACCATCCGGCCCTTTCCCCTTCTGCCTTTGGTGGCGGCAGTTTGCCCGCCCGCAACGCACCGCAGGACGGTTTCCTTGCTCTCGTGGGCGGCGCGTGGGCGGCACGGGTGCTCATTTTTGCCGCCGCCGCGTCCTCCGCGCTCACCGCGGCGCGCTGGGCACGCTCTACAGTCGCCGCGGTGAGCGCGATGGCGGTGGCGGTGGCCAATCCCTTCGTCATCGAGCGTCTCCTGCAGGGCCAGTGGTCGCTTGCAGTGGCTGCGTGGCTGTTGCCGGTCATCGCGTGGGCTGGAAGAAAGCACAGCTGGGTGGCGTGGCTGGCCATGTGGGGAGCATCGCTTACCCCTACGGGCGGGCTCTTTGCCGTGGTGACCGCGGCGGTGACCTGCCGCAAGCGGGTAGCGCTCGGCGGCGTGATTCTGTGCTTGCCGTGGGCCATTCCGGGCATGTTCAACCCCGCCGCGCCCGGCGATACCGCGGCGGCGGTGGCCGCGTTTGGCCCGCGGGCAGAAGACTACGTCGGCACCGCGGGCGCGCTGCTGCGGCTCGGCGGTATCTGGAATGCGGAGGCGGCCATCGGATTCGCCGTGTGCGGCGTCATCGTGGCGATCATCGCCCTGCTCGGGGCGTGGCGGGTTCCCGCACGGTTAAGCGTCCTTGCAGCGATGGGGCTCGGCGGAGCGATGTTCTTCTGGCTGGTTCCCGGTGCTCTGGTGTGGTCCATCGATCACGTACCAGGGGCGGCGCTGCTGCGCGATAGCGGGAAACTGACCATGTTGGCGTTGCCGCTCTATGTGGCCTCACTGGGGGCGCTGCCGAATCTTCCGGCGGCACTGGCCACCATGGCCGCGACCGTGCAGCTGCTGCCCGTTCCGGGACGCCTCGCTGTGCTCGCGCCACGGGATACGGGGATAGATGAACAGTTGGTGCGCGCGATTGACGGCCGCGTGGCCTTCTTCCCGGAGCGCGCCAACCTCGTGGAGGTACCCGGCGGCGTGGCCGTCGACCCCTACTCCAAGGCGGTGGCCATGGTGGAATCAGGAGAATTGAGCGTAGACGGGACCGTGGTGGACCAAGCCTCGCCGCACTACCGGGCGGCGCTGCACGCGTGGGAAGAGCACGATATGAACCGGCTGGCCGAGGTCGGCGTCGGTGTGGTCGTGGTGGACGGTGCCATAGCCGCGGAAACCAACGCGCCGCGGCCGCAGGTTCCGTGGGCGCTTACCGCTTTGTGGATGGCGTGTCCGCTACTAGCCCTTGCAGCAATTCCGCGAACTGCTCGCCGGTCTTCTTCCACGAGAAGCTAGCGGCAAAATCCCGCGCGTTGGAGCCGAGGGTGCGGCGAAGGGGGGCGTCGGCAAGCAGCTGCTTGGTGGCCGCCACGAAGTCCTCTTCGCGCTCTACTAGGATGCCGGTCTTGCCGTTGATAACGCTGTCACGCAGGCCAAACGTATAACCTACGGCGGGCACCCCATGTTGGGCCGCCTCCATTACTGCCAAACCCCACCCCTCTTTGCGCGAGGGCATAAGCAAGGCATCGGCGCGGGCGAGCAGGGCGTGCTTATAGTCCTCGGTCACCTGGCCGCGGAAGCGCACGCGATCGCTTACCCCATGCTCCTCGGCATAGGCGCGCAGGTTAGCCTCCCACCAGCCGGAGCCGATGACGTCCAGGACCGCGCCCGGGGTCTGCGCCACCGTATCCATGGCATGCTCGATCTGCTTATGCGGCACCAGACGCGAGAGCGTGACTAAGTGCACCTCGGCCTCTCGTTCCAGGGAAGGAACGTGATCCGGAACCGGGTCCAGGCCATTGGCGATGATGTGCGCGCCCTTAATGCCCAGCGCCTCTAAATCCTCGCGGGAGGCCTCAGACACGGTGACATAGGGAGCGCCGCGGTAGACGCGCGGGGCCACTCGGGACTCAAGGAACCAACCAAGCCGACCGAGGAGAGGGCCCGCCACCGGCCACTGTTCGCGGTGGCAATGGTGAGTAAGCAGCACCGTCGGTGCTCCAGAAACCAGGCGAGCGAAGAAGGGGATGCCGTTTTGGGTATCGATTACCGCATCCACTCCGCGCAGGTCTCCCAACCCCAGGCGGCCGGCCAACATCGCCGCCCAGGCACGCGGATACACGCCGAATTTGGCGCCACCGCGGCTATAGCGCACGCCGTCGCGCACCTCGCGGTGGGCGGCGTTCATATGCTTGGAGGTGCGAAAGACCACCTCGTGGCCTTCAGACGCCAGGTACTCGCCCACGCGCTCCAAGTAGCGCTCCGAACCACCGCCTTGTGGGTGGGTGGTATCGCGCCAGCATAGTAAAAGAATCTTCATCGTGAGGTATTAGCCTAGTGGGTTATGAGACATACCCGTGAGATGGCCACGCTGCGCCGCTCCTTTCAGCTGCTGCGTTCCTTCCGCTTTGAGCAGACGCGCCCGGAGATTTTCTACGGCGGGCTCGCGGAGGATACGGCCGCGCTGGTGGATAACCTCGGCCGCGACTTGGGCGTGCAGCTTTTCGGAGCACGGGTGCTCGATGTCGGCGGCGGACCGGGCTATTTTGCGGACGCCTTTTCCCGGCGCGGCGCCCGCTATGTGGGATTGGAGCCAGATGCCGGCGAGATGTCTGCGGCCGGCATCCATTTAAGCAATTCCGTGCGTGGCGATGGCACCAACCTGCCCTTTGCCGATAATTCCTTTGACGTGGTCTATTCCTCCAACGTGGCCGAGCACATCCCCAATCCCTGGGATATGGGCGAGGAGATGCTGCGCGTAACCCGCCCCGGCGGACTTACCATCCTGAGCTACACGGTGTGGCTCGGCCCCTTTGGCGGCCACGAGACCGGCCTGTGGGAGCACTACATTGGGGGTGGCTTTGCCCGCGATCGCTATACCCGCCACCACGGCCATCCGCCCAAAAATGTCTTTGGCACTTCGCTTTTCGACGTCCCCTGCTCCGCCGGCCTTGCCTGGGCCCAGCGCACCGGCGCGCTCCAACTCGCCTTCCCCCGCTATCACCCCAGCTGGGCTTGGTGGCTCACCCGTGTGCCAGGGGTACGGGAGTTTGCGGTGTCTAACTTGACGTTGGTATTGCAACCTAAAAGTTTCAATGGCAATACGCGCTGAGCTCGAATACCTCGCTACATTGATCCCGGACTCGATCATCGTGGGTAACCACGACGACAGCAGCACCAGCAGCGGCTTGCTCCTGCAGTAGGGACAGCACGCGGTCACTGTTCTTACTGTCGAGAGCCGCAGTTGGCTCATCCGCCAAGATGAGGCTCGGGGTGCGTACCAAGATACGGGCAAAAGAAGCTCGCTGCTGTTCGCCACCGCTTAAGGAAAATGCTTTCTCCTTCTCTCGCCCAGCTAAGCCCACCTGCTCCAGCGCACCGGAAATAACTTCTGACTTCTTAGCCTGCGGCGTCTTAGGAGGCAATGCTACAGCCAAATTATCGGCAACCGAATCGGTATCAACCAGAGCAAAATCCTGAAATAGATAGCCAATATCGTTGCGACGCACTTTTCGCGCCTGCCTTTCTTTCATACGCGTAGCATCGTGACCGAGCACTTCCATGCTTCCGCCGGTGAGCGAGTCCAGAAGACCTAAGCAATTTAATAGCGTGGTTTTTCCGCAGCCCGAAGGCCCAGTTAAGGCGACTACTTGCCCTGGCGCGATATCTATATCCACGCCGGACCACAAGGTGCGTTTAGCAATGGAGTAGCGACCTTCCCGAATCTTTATTACGGCCTCATTCATTCTTCTATCTCTTTCCTGCCCGATATGAGATGTGCACCATTGTCATTACTGAAACGACAGCCACAAGAATCGAAAGCCCAACCCCGTAGGCCATTGCTTCTGGCGTTACTTTCAGCTGAGCGACGACGGCGGGCATACTATTCATGCGTTCTAGCTCTCGTGCTTGGCCGCCTTTAAACCATAGATAAGCGATGGTGACGCAACAGATTGCGGCGTCAGCAAGCCATAAATATCGATACGCCCGAGTCATGGGGATTCCCATGAACCGGTAGACGCGAAGCCGCTGTGCAAACAACTTTCGATACAAAAAGCCCGCAATGACCGCCATGGTTAGCGCAATCAAAGCCGCAGCAATGACACCGAGGACCAACGCAACGGTATCGGCACGCAGCGAAGCGTTTCCCTTGGCCCAAAGATGTGCAGCCGAGTTGGTCTTCAAAACGAAGTTGCTAAGGTCCGGATCATCGCGAAGCTCAGGCGGAACCCCACCCAGAAAGCCAGTGCCATTCTGAGTCATGCCGGCAACAATGGTTCTATCTGACGGCAGCTGGTCGTCCGGAAAGATGGTCATCACCGGCCCCGCAGTTTTTATCTGTTCTCCCCAACCAGTTTCATCTATCTGCCAAGTAGCTACGTCAAAGTCATCACTATCGAGGATCTCCACTGGGCATTCGTGCTCGCTGCAATAGAAGTCCTTCGGGACCGAATCTGCAATGCCTTCCAGTCCTCGCGGAATATACCTCGTGGGCTCGTGCGGCGGACTATTCTGCAATTCCTCGCGCAGTGGGCCTTCCACCGAACGCATCGCTGCCGTGTAATTGAAACTGAGCATATCCCGGCCGACTCCACCGAACTCTGCCGGTGAGTCCTCAGAAAACTGTACATATTGAAACTGACCAACCGCAGATTTAGCCCGCGCAAGCTCGGCTAACTTGTGTGTTGAATCTACGATGCCATCGCTATCACGCGCCCCTGAAAGTTCCAGGATCTGCAAATCATCGGCTTGCTTCCAGAAGTTACCAACGCCATTTTGCACCTCCACTTCATGCAGGTGGTTTAGTGCTGGGGCTATGAGTCCTACAGCTGCAATGCAGGGCACGAGTTTCAACAAAACGACAATTGCCACGGTACTGCGCTGCGGCAGCTTCCCTTTGAGCCGATCCCTCAGCGCTAGCTTTTTACACGCCCATGTAGTCAGGAGGAATGCCACCACCATGACAGCGAGAAGCGGGAACAGAAATACTGCCGAGTAACGCATAATCCCTAGCATCACTCGTGGTGAAACTAATATTGCGCATAGCACCAATGCCACCGCCCCGATGGCCAGTGCACTAAGAAATGCACTTGCATAAGAACGCCGAAACTCACGTGCAAATATGACGCTAGGCGATAGTCCCATGAGCTGCCACACGGCATAATCCCTCGTTCGTGCGATCGCGCCGGCCACGACGACAGCAAAGCACGTGGCCAGAATCAAAAAATAAATTCCGGCTAGCGCGGTATCCGTAAAAAGGAACGACCACTCTAGGCTTTCAAGTTCCTGGTGCTGCGCGCTGTAAGCATCCAGAATCCCATACACTGTATTTTTGAAATCCTCGCCTCCGGACAGTTGGAGAAGCTGACGCGGATCCTCATCCGGTAATTCCGACAGATCGTGTACGCGAACTGGACTGCCCGGCGCAATCGTGTCGTACCAACTGCTGCCAAAGTCCCCTGCGGCGTAGACGTCGGTATGGTCCGGTTGCTCGAGCTCCACTGCAATGCGCTCACCCTTCGATTGCGCAGCCTCATCGAGTGCAGCAAGAATTTCAGAGCCCTGGCCATCATTCGATCCGACGTTAATGAAAGAGCCGGTTTCAAATATTCCCTCCGACTGCGTCATCGCAAACGCCCAATACCCCAAGAACAATGCGGATAGTACGCAAAATGCGGCGAGAATTCGTTGAGAAAGGCTAACGCCTTCTTTCATGAAATACTTCCTTAACTAAAGCAAGGGTCGCCCATGACGGCGACCCTTGTGACGCTTACCTTCTATTAACACAAGCGGTAATAAGCGCCATCCGCCCCGAGCCAACGAGATGATGCCTGCGCACGGGCCCACGTATTCGCTGGCTGGCAGCCAGAGTCAACGTACTTGTGGCCATTCACGGAACTACCGTGATTAACACTGGGATGGTGGTAGTTCGACCACACTCGTCCTCCACCCTTACCGTGTTCCCACATACCCCCATCGACAAGTTCTCCTGCCAAAGCAGTTCCCCCAAGTGCACTAGCACCTAGTACAAAAGCAGCGGCTGCGGAAGCCAGACTTTTTTCCGCATCTATTTCTCTCCTTTTCCGAAATGAAATACCCGTTTTCCGGGCCGATAAAATAATTTCATAATTATTAATAGTTGTCATCGTTAACGATAAAGAGTTTCACTTTTATTAACTAAGATTAACTTATTGTTTACTTTTTATATCTGGCGGATTCTAGTGGTCGTGGAAACACTTCCTATGTTTCGGTTGAGTTTATCAGTGCTGCCATTTTCTCGGCTGGTGTTTGAAAGCCCAGGGTTTTGCGGGGGCGGCGGTTGAGTTGCATG
>NZ_JAKRNA010000019.1:0-41162 GCF_022347435.1 Corynebacterium sp. ACRPE
AACAACCAGGAGATCGCCGCGTGAATACCCTCACCCCTTATCCCCGAGATGGCCCCTAAACCACCGCCATGAAACTAACCCCAGATTCGAAAACAGATACACCACTACCCAGGACTTGACCCAATAGGCCCAAGCCTAGGGCGCCTCACGCGGGTTTCTCCGGCTGGTTTATCTGGTTCCAAATGGCCTATTGAAGTGCCCCAGACCACCACTGCACACGGCCCGTAGGAACACAACAACCTCGACTTTCTCACCAGCCTCGAACTAGGCGAGGAGGCTCCTACCGGCTACCAGACCGTGGATAACGCACACGACACCCAGAGTGAGAACAAGGCACCAGAGCTGGAAGCACAGCATGAAGACGATTAGGACGCCGAACTCTAATCACACCGGAGCCGGAACAGGATTAGTCCTTAGTCGGTGCTTTCCCAGAAATCATCCGGGATAGCCTCTTCCAACTCACGGTCTAAATACTCGAAGGCTTCCTTCTCGCTCATGCCCTGGCTCATTAACTCATCAATCATGTAATCGGTGGCAGCGTTTAACTTCTGCTGGGAAATACCCCGCAGACTCGGCCCTCGCCGCTGACCATCGTCAGCGGTAGTGGGGTTACCCGCAAGTCGTGGACACGTTGTTAAGCTGCTTAGGAGTTAAGCAGCGGCCTTCTTATTACCGTTTTGATCAGCGAGCTGGGCTTCGAAATCGACGGGGCTTACCATCCCGATGGACGAGTGGCGACGGCGCCGGTTATAGACGATCTCAATCCAGCGAGCCACCGTCTTCCGGGCTTCGTTGCGGGTTTGTCATTTCTTCCGATCGTAAAATTCGGTCTTCAATGTCGACCAGAACGACTCGGCCATCGCATTGTCAAAGCAGACACCAGTACGGCCGACCGATTGTGCAATCCCTAGTTCTTGTCAGACCTGCCACAGCTGTTCGCTTGTGAACTGGGTACCTCGATCGGCGTGGAAGGCCACGCTGTCGGGTACTTCACCACGCAGGGTGTAAGCCATGCGCAGTGCACGTTCAACCAGGTAAGAATCCTGCACGCTATCCATGGACCAGCCCAGGACTCGGCGGGAGTGTCCATCGCGGATAACGCATTGGTACAGCCAGCCCTCATTCGTGCGCAGATGGGTAAAATCCGACATCAACACTCGATTAAGCTGCCCTTGATCAAATAGGCGTTTTACCAGGTCTACAAGCGTGAACTTCTGCTTGGATTGAATTGTCGTTACGGGAACAAACGCCCTGTGTGAGATGCCCTCAATACTCATCATCCGCATGCGTTTGGCCACGGTTTAGCGATTGACTTAGACCCCATCCTCAGAGAGTTCTGCACTAATCCGTGGGGCACCGTAGACTTCGTCAGAATCTTCCCAGATGTCATGAATTTTCCTGTCTAACTGGTCGAGGAATCTCTGACGCTGATTTCACCACGATGTCGTACTGCTTGAGCCTTTTGCCATTTATAGTAGCCAGAATGGGAAACCTCTAATAACCTGCTCATTCGTTTTATGCTGTAGTTCGCCTTGCTCTGGCTGTATTAGCTCAAATTTGTCCGATCGCGTTGCCTCAAAGCGACGAAGGCGGTGGCTTTTGACAAGAACTCATTATCCATCTTGGCCTCAGCTAACTCACGACGCAAGCGAGCGTTTTCGGCTCGTATATCGGCATCACTGCGGCCATCTACCGAGCCTTGGCGTTCCCGCTCGAGTGTGACCCACCTGCCTAAAATTGTGGCTGATACGTTAATTTCCTTAGCCGCATGAGCGATTGGGTGCCCGGACTCAATGACCAGTCTGGCGGCCTCCTGCCGGTACTCCGGGGTGTACTTCTTCCCTGACGAACTCACAATGAACACCCGCTCCTACAGGCACAAGATCCGTACTAATAGGGTGTCCGCTAAACGAGGGTAACCTTATTCTTTGCTTGCCCTCAACCGGTGTCCATCTCCTCTGAACGCTTGCCTCTGCTTCTGGCGTGACGCAGCGATTAGTGCCCACCGGGGGTAGCGGTTCTTGGCATCGAGATCATGCCCGTGGCACGCAGCCCAAGGAAAAAGGGGCGGGCTCAGCGTTGTGTGCTGAGCCCGCCCCTCCTTTATGTGCCTACTACCTAGGTGAGGTGGCGCGATGCACGCGCCACTCCCCTGCCTGGTTTTACCGCTTAGGCGGTCTTACGGCGGCCGAGCAGGAGGCCCGCGCCTGCGAGCACGGCACCAATGAGCCCCACGAGGGCCACGCCGTACCCGCCGGTCTTCGGGAGCTTACCGGCAGTGGTGTCCGCCACCTGCAGGATCATCTTATCGCCTTGGCCACTCACTTGGATTTGTCCGCTGCTAGTGCTGACCGCAGAAATCTTATATTGCTTAGTCTGCTCATCCACTGAAATCTGAAACTCGACCGGCTGGGCCAGCAGGTTGAGCCCCTTAGGAGCCTTCGTTTCAACGAGGAAGAACGTACCGGTCGTCTTCACTTCGATAGACTCCTGCCCGGGCTTGATGGTGTAGAGCTCTCCAGCGCTGTAGTCCGGCTGGCCTCCCTTGGACGGGTAGATCTTGAAGGTCGCGCCACCCAGCCCAGACATCTCCACGATCTTATCGCCGTCGTACTGAGCCTTCTTGAAGGTCAGCTTGCCCGGCGGAGTTTCCGGCTGCTTGTAGTTATCAACTACGCAGGAAACCGAAGACAGCTTCTTATCTTTCTCGCTCATCTTGACCTTGAAACCGAACTCACCGTCATTTGTGACCTCAACCGGTTTCGTTACCCCGTCACGGGTTTCGGTACACACGGCATTCTTGTCATTCCTCTTATAGAGGTTGAAACCCGGTTGCTGTGTCTCTACCAGAGTCAGTTGCTGCTCTTGTTCGCTCATGATGTTCCAGGAGGCAGTGCCAAGGTCCCTGTCGGCCGAGGACGTTGCCTTCAGCGACCTCCGAACGAGCTCGCCATTACCTGGGTCGATGATGTCCTGGCTACCGGCAGAGAGGGTGAACTCCCAGCCTGGGGCACCGTCTTCAAGAACCTTGCCGTTTTCGTCAACGATCCGCTTCTTGACGGTCACCGCACCATTGCATCGTGTGGTTACGTCTTGGGCGATTGTTTTCATCTGTTCCGCAAGATTGCTGTAGTTAGACACCTTCACCGTGTCACCAGTGCCCGAGATATCCTCGCCCATGGTCTTGACACCACGTGCACCGTAGGTCCACCTCGACATGTTCGAAGTGACTGTCTCTGACTTCCCATTAGGCAACCGTTCAAACACCTGCAGTGCCCGATTCGGCGCCAGCTTCGCAGCTCTCTCTAGGTTCGCCATAATGAGCTCGCCGCTTTCGTTAGTTCCTTTACGTTCCTTGTCGTTGTAGTTTGCTTCTCGCGCGGCTTGAATCCCGGAGTTGATTTTGTAGTAGACACCAGGTTGTTGCGGCACTTCGGCATTCAGACCGATGCGTTTGATGTCCTTAAGAACATAGTCTTGCTCAACAACCCAATCTTTACCCGTATTTCCGCCAAGCGTCAGATCAACCATGATTGGCACAACACGGGTACCGGCAGCTTTGAGTTCGTTGGCTGCCTTAATCGCGTCGTTGAGAGCACTAGCCTGAACGAATTCACCACCGAGGCCCTTGCTCTTGATTGTCGAGGAGGTCGTGGGCATACCATCCGTGATGAAGTACACCACGTCGTAGTCGTGATCCTTGACCTGCTTCAGGCCCGCTTCCCAGTTCGTAGCACTGTTATTTTCGTTATAACTCCAGTTCTTAACTACGTCCTTTGCTCGCTGGACGCCCTGCTCCGACAGCATTGAAATATAGGGTGGGTTCTGACCGTGTGTCGTTCCAGCCTGATTAGCCGGACCGCCACTTGCGAAATTATAGATTCCGAGTTCAGCTGGGGTGCCCTGCAGGGAATCAATAAATGCATTCGCAGCCTTTTTGGATGCCTCGAAGCCATTAGTATCTGCGTAGCGGAGCGATGTCGATAGGTCGGCCACCAAAGCAATGCGCAGACCACAACGCTGTGGCATCGGCGGGTTAGGGACACGTCCGTTAACCCACTGAGCTCCATACGGCTGAGAGATAATCTCTGGTGGTTTTGGTGTGCTCTCATTCGCGCCATACACATCAAGACCGACCTTCAAATTCTTGTTCTCCGAGAGATTATTAGTGAAGGTGAATACCGCATCCTTCGGTACAACGGCAGAGTCAACCGGTTTACCATCCTTTACCGGAACAACGTCCATGGTGATGAAGCCGTTGCCAATATTGACGTTGCGTTTCTGCAAGGTCACACCTGGCTCAATCTGATCCAGGGTGAGGTTGTACTTCTGCGGATCCAAGAAAGTCGCGTCAGTCTCGATACGCACGGTTGCGTACTTCATGTGAGATTCCGCAGTCACCTTAGCCGTAAAGGCATTGGGCTTGGTCGGATCTACTGGGTCAGCTTTAACTGCAAACTCGTGGCCGATGGCATCAAAGTGACGCCCTTCGACCGCCGGTGGCTTGGGGTCTTCAGAAGAATCTGAGCAGTCTTTCACCTCCCCGCTGAAGTCGAAGGACCACTCGGTCTTCGCACCGGCAGCGAACTGGTATCCGTTCTGCGGCTTCGCCGTAACCTTAACGGTGGCCTTTTGGCCCTCGTAGAAGTGCTGCCCAGCGGGCTTTCGCTCGCCACCAATGAAGTAGTCAACACCCTTCGTGTCTGGAATGTTGATGTAGCCCTTCTCTACACACGAGGGAGCGGTGGCTGGATCAACTGCAGTTGGCGCTGCGGGAGTCACGGACGTACCCGGCTCCGGGTCAGGGTCAGGCTCTGGCTGCGTGGTGCCACCGCCCAAAGTGCCTTTCGGGGTAATCGTCACCGAGCCTTGCACCCTAGGGTTGTTGAATTGCAACTGCAGATCAATGGTGTCGCCTTTTTTTAGAACGCGATTCAGCCCGGTGATTGATTTTGAATACGGAAGTTTTTGCGACGCAGCTAGAGTCTCGCTTTTTACGCTTGCACCGTTGACCTTAAGATCGTAGCCAATAAGAAAGTAGTTGCCGGTAACGGTGAAGTCGAAGCTATTCATCGTGGCATCGGCGTCGACCGTGAAGGTATAGCTGTTGACAGTGGTGGTGTTGTTAAAGTCCCGTTTCGCCGGGCTCACCGGAATGGTCGTCGCCTGCTGTGCCTGCGCGGTCGGCGCGGGAAGGCTGGGCAGCGCGCCTAGGACAGCGACGCCAAAAACCAACGCAAGCGCAACGGTCAGCGCGGCCGCTACTCCCATGAACTTTGTTTTCATCGTCGCTACCCTTCTTGCTTTCGCTTCTTCGTGATCAACAGCATCAACAGCCCGGCGCCCATCAGCGCCACCGCGGCGAGGACGAGCCCGATGATCTGTACACCAGTCATCGCCAGGTCGCCCTGTTCACGTTCTTTCTCATCGCCCGGCACGGGGGTTTCGCCTGGTGGCGGGGTCTCGCCCGGTGGGGTGTCCCCTGGGGGTGGGGTGGTAGATGGTGCTGTCGGTGGCGTCCCCGGTGGGGTCGACGGCGGCGTCTCCGGAGGTTCGGTCGGTGGGGTGGTCGGCGGAACCGTGGTGTTCGTCTTCGCCACGATCACGCCTTCCACTGGTCGGGGGTTATCGGCAACGGTGTGGAATGGAACCGCCACGAGGAAGGGGCTGATCTCCCGGTACTCTCCCGCCGCGGCACCAGCCGGTGCCTGGGAGGTGACCAGGTAGATGCCCTTCTCGAGCCCTTGGAATCGGACCTGGCCGGCATCGTTGGTCACGGCTGTGATCGTGCGGTCGGTCGGCCAGTCAGCGATCTTGTCTGCGCTGGTGTTGCGGACCTTCGCCTTATCCGCGGCGTTCTCAGGGTCGATGCCCTGCAGCCGCTCCAGTTTGATGGTCACGCCCGCGACCTTGCCCGTGGCAGGGTTGACCGGGTCCCCATTGCCCGGGGAGAGCGTGATGCTCAGCGTGTCGGTCCCGTAGTCGCGGGACACCCCGGGTTGATCACTGAGCCCGGCAACCTTGGCTGCGTCGGCGATACCGACGGCACCGTGTGCGCCGCCGAGCAGGCCAGCGCTGAGGGCGATGGCCGCCACGAGGCTGCGGCTGGTCCGCGCCGCGCGTGCTTGGCTAGTCATCTGCGCCAGCCCCTTCGTCATTCATCGTTTCTGTCGTTTCCTGGGATTCGCGATCCCGCTTTTGCTTCAGCAGCCACCGCAGCAGCAGGGTCAGCACCAGCGCTGCCGCTGCGACGAGGACGTACATCCACCACTGCCACCCGGCACCGTGGTTCTTGTCGAAAACTTCGTGATCCGCCGGGTCCAGCGGGACCTGGTGGCCGCGCACCAGCAGGCGGTGCGTGTTGATCCCGTAGGGGGTGCAGGTGATCAGGGTGATGTAGTCCTTGCCCTGCTCCGGGCGGAGGTTCTCAGTTTCGGTGGGCAGCACAACCTTGATCTGGTCGACCACGTACTTCAGTTTCTCACCGGAGACCTGGACGTAGAAGGCATCACCCTTCTCCGCCTTGTTGAGGTGATCGAACATGGTGGAGTTCGCCAGGCCCGTGTGGCCAGTGATCACCGAGTGCGTGCCCTTGCCGCCGACCGGCAGGTCGGAGCCGAACAGGTGGCCCAAGCCTCGTTGCAAAGTGTCGCTATCTGTTCCGTGGAAGATCGGCAGGTCGGCCTTGATCTTTGGGAAGATGAGGCGCGCCATCGCGTCGTTCGCGTCGAGTTGGTCCAGGTATTCCTGGTAGTCCGGGTTGTTCTCGTCGAAGCGGGCGAGCCAGGGGTCGAGGATGGGGCCGGTGGTTCGGTTCTCGTTGTATTTGTGGGCGTTATCCCACTGCGTGTTTTTGACTTCTTCTGGAGTACTTTTTTCGAGTTCCGCGTAGTCTTGCGCGACCTTCGTGGCGACGTAGTTGTTCCACAGGGTGGACGTCACCGGGTACAGCATCACGAGCACCCCAAGGATCACGAGCACCGCGGCCAGCACGGGACTGGTTTTGGCGCTGTTGGCACGGCGCGGTTCCTTCTCCGGTTCCACGTCGGTGCTGAGGGTCTGATCCACGGGGTGCTCCTGGGGCTGGTTCTGCTTGGCCGTGCTTTGGGTGAAACCTGGCCCGGGCAGTTGCTTTTGAGGGCCAGGTTTTACCGGTTCAGCGGGCTATTAGTTCTTAGCGCCGCGGCGTGCGAACCATGCACCGGCTGCCACGATGGCGGCACCGATGGCGGCCAGGATGCCGACACCCATGCCACCGGTCATCGGCAGGTTCGGGGTGGTGTCGTCAGAGTTAACGACCTCGCCCTTGTTTGCGCCGACCTGGACGGAAGCCAGCTCGTAGACGCGCTCCGGGTCAGTCGAGGTAGCAACCAGCTTGAACTCGAGTGCCTCCGGCAGCAGCTCCTTGCCCTTCGGAGCCTTGGTCTCAATCAGGCAGTAGTGGGACTGGTCACCAGCGGTAACCTCGGCATTGTCTTCGAAATCGTTGACGTGGAGACCGGTGATCTTCACCATGCCGTCCTGGCCAGAGACGAAGGTGGTCTTAACCTTTCCACCCTGCTGACCGTTGACCGGGGTCCAGGAACCCTTCTTGGTGGTGTCGATCTCGGAGCACTGCTTGCCAGCTGCCTGGCGAGCAATCTGGAACTCGGCGCCTTCCAGAGCCTTGCGGTCGCCATCGACCTTCTTGAACTGCAGGCCACCCCAGTAGGTCTTGACCTCCGGGGTCTCCTTAGGCTTGTCAGACTCCGAGCCGTCCGGGTTGTTCTGGAAGACCAGAGCCTTATTCGGCGCGATGTCGGTGTCCTTTGCGAACTCAGCCTTCAGCTTGGTGGTGATCGTTACCTCGACCTTGTCGCCCGCCTTCAGCGTCTTAGCTACTTCAGGCTTCAGGGCGACGTCGACGTAGTTACCCTCGTAGAACTTTCCGTCTACATCCTGCTCGGGCTGGATCTCCTTGCCCGCGGCCGTCACGTTAACGCCAGTGATCTCCAGCTTCGGGTCAATCTGGTCAGTGATACGGAACTGGGTGCGCTCCGTGTTCGGCTTCAGCTGGCGAGCAGTACCAGTGACGGTGTAGATGAGGTTCTCGTCGCCGGCGTTCTTGTCCTTGTCCGTGACGGTCTTGGTCGGCTCTTCGTCCTTGTAGTTCTTCGGGAACGCGTGGACATCGTAGTTCCAAGTAGTACCCTGAGTCTCCTCGCCTACCTTGCCATTGCTGGTCATCGGCACGAAAGCGATGAACGGAACAGCCGGGTCGTAGCCTTCCTTCGGACCGGTCTCAACAACCAGGTAAGCACCGAGAGCCAGGTCCTTGCCAACGTTCCAGCTACCATCTGGGCCGGTCGTACCAGTTGCGACCTCGGTCAGGACACCGTCAGGCAGACCATCCTTGAGTGCAGCACCCTGTGAAAAGTCACCGGCCTTCAGCTTCGAAGCGGCCAGCAGCCCCTCGTTAGTGGTGACGTCAATGTCGGTAGCACCATCTGCAGTCTTATTGATCTTGTAGACAGTGAAATCAACACCCTCGAGCACCTCGCCACCATTGGCCTTAACGTCCTCAACGTCAGCTGCAGTACCAGACGGCTGGCCTTCATCGGTCGGATTACCGAACTTGTGAATGGTCAGCGAGCCCTCGGCATCCTGGTTCACCAGCGGGGAGTCACCAGCAGTCTGATTGATGGTGTTCTCCTGAGCAACAGCGATCGAACCCGGGCCAGCGATGCCCAGGGAGAGGCCAGCAATGGCGGCGAAAGTGACCGAACGAATGGTCAGAGAGTTCTTCTTCACTGGAGTGAATTCCTTTACATCAGTAGTGACTGGAGCGCGTAGCACCCCTCGACGTTCAGCGACCCACTCCGGTTAGCTGATTTTAAGCTTGCCGCCCTTTCGGTCACGACACCTTAAAATTCGCTGGTGGCCACACGCGCCAAAACCCCATTGTTGACAGATCACTTTTGTTGTGGTGCCACCAATTCTCGGGCTTCAGTCCCGCGATCCCCACCTAGTGAATCGCACATAATTAGCTTATAGCCAGTGGTACATATTCGGCACTTCCTACAGCTAAAACGATTGAGACATGCGTTATTGCCCCCAACACAAACCCGGCTGGAGCCACTCAAAATCGTCCCTGAACTGGACTGTTGAGCAGTTTTTCGCTCTATGCACACCAGTAATACCTTCCCCCCACATTAGGGTGATAAGTGATAAGCATCTCACAGCAAAAATTGCGCCTTTTGTAACCTCGCAGTGAAGAATAGACTCCAACTCTCCACGTTCCACCGGAGCGAGCCCCAACCCCTCAGTAGGAGTTAAGGCCTATGACAGACCAACCCCCAACGCCGAACACGACGGACGCGACCCCGCACCGCCGAGATAAGAAACTGAACGCCAACGCAATCATTGCCGTCGCCCTCATCCTCGCCGGCCTGGGCGTACTGCTATACCCGGTGCTCGCCACCCAGTGGAATAACTACCAGCAGTCCCGCGCCGCCGAGGCCTACTCGCAGCTAGAAAAGGGCGTACCCCCAGAAGTCCTCAACAAGGCCCGGGAGGAGGCACAGCAATACAACGCTAGCCTCGGGGACATCGACCCCAGCGATGCGTGGACCAGCTCCGACGACGAGAGCTCCCCGGCGTATCAGCGCTACCTGAATTACCTCTCCGTCCTGAATGAGACCGAGGCCATGGGCCGCATTGTGCTGCCCTCCATCAAGTCCGATCTGCCAATCTTCCACGGCACCTCCGACCGCGTGCTGGCCCGCGGGGTCGGCCACCTTTACGGCACGGACCTGCCTGTCGGCGCACCCGGCGAGCTCGGCGAAGATGGCGCTATCCTGCCCGCCCCACCAGAGGGCCGACTCTCCGCGCTTTCTGCCCATACCGGACTGCAGAACGCCACCCTGTGGGACAACCTCGACCAGATCGAGAAGGGCGACCCGGTCTACGTCGCCGCGGCGGGCGAAAAGCTGAAGTACGAGGTCCGAGACATCGAGGTCGTCACCCCGGATAAGACCAGCCTGCTGCGCCGCACGCCGAATAAGGACCTGGTCACGCTCATCACCTGCACCCCCTATGGCATCAACACCCACCGACTGATCATCACCGCCGAGCGCGTGCCGATGGACCCGCAGGAAGAGTCCGTCTTCGACGGGCAGGGCACCACCTGGCAGTGGTGGATGTGGGCCATCCTCGCTGCCGCGGCGATCATCGTGCTGCTGCTGATCCGCTGGTGGTGGAAGAACTTCCGCAAGCAGGAAGGCGAGGAGGGCCCCACAACCTCCGGCACTGGGGACACCACGGAGAGTTAACGAGCTTTTGCCTGGTGCGTTGCTTAACATCATGAACTCATGAGCTCATCCTCCTCTCAGGCTTCTACTACCCGCCGCCTCACCACCACCGGCGCAGTCGCCCTGGCGGTGGACACCGCCGCAACCCTGGCCACCGCGCCAGCCTTCGCCGCATCCCGCCCGGTGCAGGATCCCCGGGTTTTCATCGTCTCCCCGGCGCGCACCCTGTCAAGCCCCGAGTTTTCTAGAGCGTAGTTTTTCTGGTTTTGGGTTGGGTCAGGCGGCTGCGTTCGTGGTGGAGATTGCGTTCCAGTAGGCGGTCTCGTAGTCGACGGGCTGGTGTGGCCCAGGGCTGAGTGGAGTCGGTGGTTGTTGTACCAGCCGACCCAGTTGGCGGTGGCTTTCTCGACTTCGTCGAGTGTGGCGAAGCCTTTGGGATGCATGCTGACGTTATGGATGCATTCTCCCTTGTAGAAGCTGTTTATAGCCTCTGATAGGGCATTGTCATAGGAGTCTCCTTTACTGCCGACGGATGCGACAATTTGGTTGTCGTCAAGGGTTGCTCCGTACGCGATAGCGCGGTATTGGACCCCTCGGTCACTGTGGTGAATAAGCTGGTCAACGCGCTGGTCCTGACGGAGCCGGTCGGCTATGGCCATATTGAGTGCGTCAACAGCCGGCTCGGTATACATGGTGTCGCTGAGCTTCCAGCCCACGATTCTGCGCGAGTACACGTCGGTAATAAACGCGGTGTAGATTCGGCCGGATAGGGTGCGCACGTAAGTGAAATCAGCACCCCATAATACGTTGGGGTCATCAGCCTTAAACTACCTGTTGACCAGGTCTTTCGGACAGTTGTCTCTCTTTGCTGAATACGTTGTATCCAGACTCTTTTTACGCATCAGGCCTTGGATGTGGACTCTTTTCATCAATCGCTCGACGGTGCAGCCAGCCACAGGCCCTTGACCATGAGTGGCCAGGTGATGGTCTTGGTTGATGAGGGCATACAGTTTGCGTGCCCCGTAGACGTAAAAATTCTGTGTGAACAGTCTCTGCAGGTAGTCCATGAGAATCCTGTCGCGTACCTCCCTGTTGCTGGGGGTATGGGCTATACAGGCGTAGTATGTACTCGACGCGATCTTGATGCCGGCTTCTTTCAAAGTCCGGCAGATCGGCTCGACGCCGAAGGTATCTTTATGGCCGGTGATGTAGCCGATGTCCACTGAGAGGGGCGCTCGAGCTCCGCCGCGAAAAAGCCGATGCTGACCGCAAAATCGCATTCGCGCGTCTCAGCTCTCGGTTCTCTTTTTCCAATTGAGCTAGCTGCTCGGCATCCGACGTTGTCGTTCCTGGCTTATCACCGGCCTCGACTTTGGCTTGGTTGACCCACCCTCGCAGGGTCTCCTTGTTGATCCCGAGCTGCTCGGCGACGCGGCCAATCGCTCCCGTCGCAGTCGAGCGATCAGACTAAGCGTCTAACACCAAGCGCACGGCACGTTGGCGAAGCTCATCCGGGTACTTCTTCTGTGCTGGCATAGGAAAAACCCTCCGTTACTTCCTACCCTCCATCAAACCCGTGCTAGCTCACTTTCTTCGTGCGCACATACGTAATGTCAGCCACCCACAGTGTGTTCGGATACTGGGCTTTGCCTTCACGCTCGGCCAAGTCTGGGCGCAGATCAGGCACGTTAGGCTTACCGGTTGTGATAGGTGATCTGCCTTTGCCTTTGTAAGAAACACCGGCCAGGCGCATCAACTAAGCAGTGTGTTCACGACCGATATTAATTCCGTCGCGGCGGAGGCCATGCCCCATTTTCCGAACACCGTAGGCGGCGTAATTATCCCGATGACCAGTTCTAATGCGTTCAATCAGTACAGCAGCCGCGAAGGCGACGAGCACGTAATCCACGGGCATTGGAGTAGCGATACCCACGCGAGGTGATAAACCCACCAGCCCGGTTATTCTTCAACGTCTTACAAATGAACTCGACAGAGAAACGATTCCGGTGTTCATCGATGAACCGGATCATTTCTTAACGTTTTGGGCCTAGGGACCTGACCCCTTTTTGGTGGACACCTGATATCCAGCTCGGTTGGGTTGGGAAGAAAGGTAATCTACCACCATGCCTAGGTACTCCGAACAGTTCAAACGTGATGCTGTGGCCCTCTACGAAAACAATGAGGACCTCTCACTTCACGCGGCTTCAGCAGAGCTAGGAATCAATCGTTCTTCACTTTATTCCTGGCTTAAGCAGTACGGCACCGGCAAACGTGCCCGCACGAAGACCATGCGCGACAAGGCCCAGGCGACGACTGATTCTGAGCGGATCCGCCAGTGAGACAAAAGAAAACGCAAAGTTGCGCGAAGAACGTGACATCCTGCGCAAGGCCGCGAAGTATTTTGCTTAAAGAGACTCACTGGTGATCCGCTTCCAGTTTGTCTATGACCCAGAACCGAGTACTCGGCTCACACGGATGTGCCACGTGTTAAAGCTCAATCGTTCCTCGTTTTATAAATGGGTCCACACCCGTAAAAAGCGCAGGTTAAAGATGTGTTCCGATGCCGTTTTTGGTGCAAGGATCACAACCATCTTTGATGATGAGCATGGTCTTTACGGGGCTAAACGCATCGCTGCAAGGCTTAAAGCCGATACGAGCTTTGGCCCGATAAATCACAAGAAAGTCGCACGCATCATGAAATCCATGGGACTTCAAGGCTTTACCAAGCGCCGCCGATGTGTCACTACCAGGCGTAAGCCTGGCTACCGTGTCATGCCAGATTTAGTAGGCCGCAAATTCACCGCTGACGAGCCGAACCGTGTGTATGTCGGCGATATTACCTACCTGCCGTGCAGGGGAGGCAAGAACATGTATTTGGCTACAGTCATTGACACGTATTCACGGAAACTTGCAGGTTATGCACTCGCAGACCACATGCGTGTCTCGCTGGTCATCGATGCTCTAGCCCACGCGCACGGTGTGCGTGGCAGTCTTGATGAGGCTATTTTTCATTCCGATCACGGCAGTGTGTACACCTCACAAACCTTTAGGAGCTATTGCTCGTCGTTGGGTGTGCGCCAGTCCATGGGAGCGGTAGGAACTAGTTCCGATAATGCCCTGGCAGAGTCGTTTAACGCTACTTTAAAGCGGGAAGTGCTGCGTGATAGGAAAGTCTTTGACAATCCCATTATCTGCCGTCAGGAAGTCTTCCGGTGGTGCATGCGCTACAACACCCGCAGGCGCCACTCCTGGTGCAATCATGTAGCCCCTGATGTCTTTGAAGCCGAGACTTCAGCTACACTAGCCAAAGCAGCATAGCTAACCCCCGACGTGTCCACTTTCCGGGGGTCAGGCCCAAAAGCAACAAACCATCCGGGTAGATGATCCCTTCCATGAAGGAAGTGTCCAAATTGTCTTCGAGAAAGAATCCGGAGAGGTCGTCACCATTCCTGCACAGGTCACAGCCGTTGTCTCGACCCAGCGAAGTGAATTGTCGGAAAAGCAAGCTCGAAATGACGGCTTTTGCTCTCTTTCCGAGCTTCAGGAAGCGCTAGATACTCACTATCCCGGATTAGGTGACGATGACGAAGTAGACGTCGTAGAGTTCCAACTGCGATAATCCATCCAGGACAAAAGGTGAAATCACCCTCCTCCCCACGTGCAGAATTCGCCTAATCCATAGCGTCGTACTTGCGGTGTGAAGATTGCGGGGGCTAACGCTGGGGGTCTTCTAATTCCCTTATCCAGAACTCCATCATCTCAGCGGTAGGATCCGGGGAGGAAAACACTTCGCTCGCTATTTCCCTAGGAGACCAACTATCCGGAAGGTCGTGAAATCCTCCGCCGAGCTTTCCAAGCGTCACTGCTGAGAAGTTTTTGACTGCGCTAAGGATGGCAACGACATCGTCATACGTAGCATCAAACGAGTTTTTCCCGTTCGCCCCAGTTGCATCAGCAATACTGATCCAGTCATTGAGTTCCGCCATATCGCTCAAAATATTATCGACGATTTTTCTTGAATCTGTTTCCATATGTTCACTCGTTGTGTTTGCGCCTTCTACTAGCACTCAACCTTAACTCTGAGAATTAGCAACCGCTTTGCCAATGTTGGCTACGATTTTTATCGAACTAGCAAAAGCGGCCTGTGGGGTTTGTGATTTACGGAAACCTAAGTGAATTTCGCAGGTGCCTATTAAGCACCACTCGCCCTCTACAATGACACCCATGGATGCACAGAGGCGGCAGGACTTGGAGCGTTACGGCTCATGGGAGCGGATGACCGGCGGGGAGTGGTTCCTGCCGAGCATGCCGGAGGCGAAGAAAGAGCATCAGCGCGGTTTTCGCATGGTCAAGCAGCTCAATGAGCTGCAGAATACGGACCCGGAGCGCGCGAAGGGCATCCTGCGCGAGATTCTGCCGGAGGAATCCGCGGTGCCGGGCCTGCACGTTCCGCTGAACCTGGAATATGGATGCAATCTGGTGTGCGGGGAGCGCGTCTTCATTAATTTCGGTGCCACCATCTTGGCGCAGGCCAAGGTGACACTCGGCGATGGCGTCATGATGGGCCCCAATTGCTCCTTGATTACGGTGGGGCATCCGGTCAATGATCATGAGATGCGCGCCGGTGGGTGGGAGATTGCCAAGCCCATCACCATCGGGGACAACACCTGGTTCGGCGCCAATGTCACCGTGCTGCCGGGGATCAGCATTGGAAAGAACTGCGTCGTCGGCGCAGGCACGCTTATTACCACCGATATTCCGGATAATTCGCTGGTTCTCGGCACTCCCGGCCGCGTGGTGCGCCAGCTGGAGAATAACGAGGACGCCTGGGAGCGCCAGGATCTCAACGGTCCCGTGGAAGGTTTTGGAGCCGCCAACTAGATGTTTGATCTCGCCAGAATCGGCGCGGGCTTGCCCGTAGCCGAGACCATCGAATCGCTGCCGAGCACCGGAAACGTAGTTATTCAGGCCCCGCCCGGTACGGGTAAAACCACGCTCGTGCCACCGGCGCTAGCCAATCATGCCGCCGGGCGCGGCAAGGTCATCGTCACCGCCCCGCGCCGTGTGGCCGTGCGTGCGGCCGCGCAGCGCTTGAGTACCCTCAGCGGCACCCCGGACAAGGTTGGCTTTGCCATCCGCGGCGAGTCCCGCAAGGGCAGCGAGGTCGAGTTCGTCACGCCCGGTGTGCTGCTGCGCCGCCTGCTGAAGGATCCGGAGCTCGAGGGCGTAGCCGCCGTTGCCATCGACGAGGTCCACGAGCGCCAGCTTGATACGGATCTGGTGCTGGGCATGTGCCTGGAACTAGCCGAGCTACGCGAGGACTTCCGCGTCATCGCCATGTCCGCCACCGTGGATGCGCAGCGCTTTTCCCAGCTCATGGACGCCCCCGTCCACGTCACCGAGGCAGTCACCCACCCGCTCGATATCCACTACGCCCCCATGCCGGGCAGGGCGGCGGGGGCGAGGGAGTTTTACGGGGACGTCGCCAAGCAAGCAGCCCGCCAGCACGAATCAACGCTGGTCTTTGTGCCCGGCGTGCGCGAGGTGAACCTCGTGTGCGAGGCGCTGGACGGCCATAATGTTTTCCCGCTGCACGGCAAGCAAACCACCGCGGAGCAAGACGCCGCGCTGTATACCGAGGAGCGGCGCATCGTCGTGGCTACCTCCATCGCGGAGTCCTCGCTTACCGTGCCGGGCGTGCGCGTAGTGGTGGATGCCGGGCTCTCCCGCGTTCCCCGGCGCGATGCGCAGCGTGGCATGTCCGGGCTGGTGACGGTGTCTACCTCGAAGTCGAGTGCCGATCAGCGCGCTGGTCGTGCCGGCCGTGAGGCGCCTGGCACCGTCATTCGCTGCTACTCGCAGGATGATTACCAGCACTTTTCTCCGCATACCACCCCGGAGATCTTGTCCGCGGATCTGACCCAGGCCGCGCTATTTCTGGACTGCTGGGGCGCAGGCCCGGACTTCCCGTTGCTCGATCCGCCGCCAGCCCCGGCCCTTGCGGCCGCGCACGCCACCCTTGAGCGCATTGGTGCCACGCAGGAGCTCGCCCTCCTGCCCACCGATCCGCGCCTCGGCGCCTCCTTGCTCCGGCACGGCAGTCAGGCCGCGCCCATTATTGCCTCGCTTGCCGACGCCCCCTTAACCCCCAACCTCACCCGTCACCGCCCACCTCAAAAAGAGGTCAAGCGGCTCGCCCGCCTCGTCGACGATTTCGGCCCCGCCGATCCCGGCGAGGTCGTCGCCACCGCCTTTCCCGAGCAGGTTGCCAAGCGCGTGGGCGAGGATTACCTGCTGGCCAGCGGCACCCGCGCACGGCTGCTGGACAACTCGGGCCTGGCCGGCGCCCCGTGGCTCGCCATCGCGGAGGTATCCCTGTCCAACGCGGGCAATGCCATCATCCGCTCGGCCGCGCGCATCGAGGAAACCGCAGCCCTCGAGACCATCGGCGTCACCGAGGAGACCCGCGCCTTCCTGCGCGATGGTCGCGTGCGCGGCGTCAAGGTCAAGGCTGCGGGCGCCATCACGCTCTCTGAAACCCCAGTCAAGGTCACCGGCCCCGCGGCCGAGGAAGCCCTTGCCGCCGGCATCCGCGAGGAAGGGTTGGGGCTTTTCACCTTCAGCGAGAAAGCCCAAAACTTAAAAGACCGTTTGCGCCACCTGCACGCCCACTATGGCAAGCCGTGGCCCGATGTCGATTCCGCGGATCCCGCCGAGTGGCTCGGGCCCGAGCTCCACCGCATTGCGGAGGGCACTCCCGCTGCCAAGCTCGACATGTACCCCGCGCTGCAACGCCTTCTGCCCTGGCCGGAAGCCACCCATCTGGACGATCTCGCTCCCGAGCGCCTTCCGGTTCCCTCCGGCCGTGATGCCGCCATCGATTGGTCCGGCGATCGCCCCGTGGTCCACATCAAGCTGCAGGAATGCTTCGGCTTGGCCGAATCCCCCGAATACTGCGGCCACCGTGTGCAATTCCACCTGCTCTCCCCCGCCGGCCGCCCGCTCGCGGTAACCGATGATCTTGCCAGCTTCTGGTCCGGCCCTTATGCCGGTGTGCGCGCCGATATGCGCGGGCGCTACCCCAAGCACCCATGGCCCGAGGATCCGTGGAATGCCGTTGCTACCGCGCGCACTAAAAACCGGATGTAGCTAACCCCACTGCTGCCAGCCCAGGTAGCAGCTCATGACCACGACCAGGGTAAGCAAGGCGTAGCGGATGAATTTGGCACCGCCACCAAGTACGGTACGAGCGCCGAGAAGTGCGCCGGCGATATTGGCTACGCCGAGCACAATGCCGAGCGTCCACCACACGTGCCCGCCAATAATAAATACGATAAGCGCACCTAAGTTGGTAGCGGTATTGACTACCTTGGCCATGGCCGCAGAGGTCAAGAAATTCTGCGCAAAAATAGAGGTGAAGGCCATGATCAAAAACATTCCGGTACCCGGACCGAAGATGCCATCATAAAAGGAAATGATGCCGGAGAGCACCAAGACCACGACGGTCCGCCAACCACCACGGGTACCGGCCGAGTCGCTACTGCCAAAATCTGGCTTGAAGGCAACGAAGACGCCCACGGCCACCATGAGCACGATGATGATGGGGCGCATGATGTCTTTATCGAGGCTCGAGGCCACGCTGGCCCCCAACCCGGAGCAGACCAGCGCGATAAGGATGAAGCGCGCCATTTCTGCCTTGTCCAGCTTCACCTTGCGCGCAAGGGTCACAGCTGCCGAGCCGGTGCCGGTTACCGCGGCGAGCTTGCTAGTGCCCAAAGCGGCGGCCGGAGCAAGGCCCGGCAGGACCGCCAGCAGCATCGGGATCAGGATCAATCCGCCACCACCAATGACCGCATCGACCCACCCCGCGGCCGCGGTACCAAAGAAGAGAATTATCCACTGCACCACATCGATTTCCATGCCCCCGATCATAAATCTTGAATGATGTAAGGTGATAACCCGTCTACCGCCCTCTCCGTAGTAGAGCAGAAAGAGGCACTATACTTTTGTCGCAGCAGAACTAGGAGGCTCGCATGGCCGCACAGCAGGAAGGCACCGGGCTTAGTGCCCATACCGTGGCACGGTGGGCCATTGTTGTTCCGGCATCGGTCGTACTGGGCTGGCTTTTTAGCATGTGGCACGTACCTGCGGCTTGGATCTTGGCAGCGATCCTCTCCTCCGGCGCCATGGCGCTTTTTACTGGGGAAGATCTGCGCGTGAACCGCAGTTTTTATAGCATGTCGCGTGGATTTATCGGCATAATGGCTGCGATCCCGCTGACCGTGGTGCCGGTGGGCCAATTGCTTGGCTTCCTGCCTGCCGCCCTGACGATGTCCTTTGTCACACTGATGGTAGGCGTTATCGGCGGCCAACTCTTACACCGCGCGCAGCCGCGCGATGTGTCCTCAGAGACAGGAATTTTGTCCATGTTGCCCGGTGGTGCCTCGCTGATGCCCGCGCTTGCCGACGAACTCGGTGCCGACTTCCGCTACGTCGCCCTCGCCCAATACCTGCGCCTCTTAGTAGTCTCGGTATCGCTACCCGCCGTGGTCGTCTTATTGGACACGCCCGCCGGCGAGGGGGCAGATCTTTCAGTCGACGGGGAAACCACGTGGTGGATAGTTGCCCTAGTGGTTGTCATTGCTTGCATAGGAGAAAAGGTAGGCAAGTTCCTCCATCTCCCCGCCGCCGCGGTGCTCGGCCCCTTACTGCTGACGGTTCTAGCCTCTTTCGTGTTGCCGGAGGGTCACACGCTCGAGCCGCTCTACGCCTTTAAAGTGATGGCGTTTTTGTCCATCGGCTGGGTCTGCGGTGGCGGGCTTTCGCTGCCCGCGCTCAAGGCCTTTGCCAAGCAATTGCCTGCCACGGTTCTTTTCATCGTGGTCATCATCGGCATCTGCGCGGCCACCGCCTGGCCGCTGACCATGTGGCTGCACATCACCTACTTTGAGGCCTACCTGGCCACCAGCCCCGGCGCGCTGGAAACGGTGCTCGCTCTCTCAGCGGAGGGCGGGGCGGGCCCAGCGGTCATCGCGGTACAGCTCACCCGTCTCATCGGGGTGCTCGTCGTCGCTGGTTATTTGCCACAGCTGCTGCGGCTGGCCCAGCGGCTGCTGCGCCGCTAGTTGTCCAAGACGGCCTCGCGCAGGACGGACATCGGCACGGAGCCAAGGGCGAGGGCCTCGGAGTGGAACTCGCGCGCGCTCATGCCCTGCTTCTCGGCCGCGGCGCGGGTCTCCTGCCACAGGCGCTGCCCCAATGCATAGGACGGCGCCTGGCCCGGCCAGCCGAGGTAGCGATTGACCTCAAAGTTGAGGTTCGCATCATCCATAGCGGTGTTCTCACGCATGAAGGTCTTCACGTGCGCCTTGTCCCACACGCCGGACGTCGAGCAATCCGGCAACTGCTTGCCCAAGTGCAATCCGATGTCCACGACCACGCGGGCGGCGCGCAGGCGCTGCGCATCCAACATGCCCATGCGGAAGCCCGGATCGTCCATGTAGCCCAGCTCGGCCATGAGCTGTTCGGCGTAGAGCGCCCAACCCTCGCCATGACCAGAGTTCCACGTCACCGCGCGGCGCCACAGATTGAGATCTTCTTGCACCAGCGCGGAGCCGAGCTGCAGGTGGTGGCCTGGCACGCCCTCGTGGTGGACGGTGGTCAGCTCCTGCCAGGTGTGGAAGGTGTCCTGGCCCTCTGGCACGGACCACCACATGCGGCCCGGGCGGGAGAAGTCATCGCTCGGCGGAGTATAGAAGATGCCGCCGGTGCCGGCTGGATCGATGCAGCACTCGATCTCTTCTACTTCCTCCGGAATATCGAATTCCTTGCCGTTGAGCTCGGCAATGACGCCATCGGCGGTGGACTGCATCCACTCCACCAGCGCATCGGTGCCGCGCAGGGTGTAGCGGTCCTCGTGGTTGAGCTTGCGCATCGCCGAGCGCACCGAGCACTCAGAGCCGTAGAGCTCGTGGGCGATCTTTTCCTGCTCCGCGCGCAGGCTACGCACCTGGTCCAGGCCCCACTCATAGGCCTCGTCGAGGTCGACGGCATCGCCCACAAAGAGCTTGGAAAAACGCTCGTAGCGCTCGCGGCCCACGGCGTCCTTGGTGGGCGCCTGGGGCTGCAGTTCATTGGAGAGCCAATCGGAGAACTCGCCAAAGGCCTCCTTGGCCTGCTGCACCTCGGCGGAGTCGGCGTCGAGGCCGAGGGACTCGAGCATCGAGTCGGCGTCGGCAAGCCGCTCGCACTGCACAATGACCTCAGAGATCTGGCGGTGCGGTGCCACCATGCCGTGGGAGGCCGCCTCCTCCAAGGAGCTGCGGTATCCGGCCAGGGAGGTCTTCACCTTGGACAGGCGGGAGCGGATGGCATCGCGGTCCTCGTCCGTATCCTGCGGCATGAGCAGCAGGGTATCGCGGATGGTCTGCACCGGGGAGGCGATGTTATTCAGGCAGCGTACATCCTCGCTGTGGTGGTGCAGATCGAGGTCAAGGCAGAGGCGATCGCGCAGGACGGCCGCGGTGACATAGTCCACGTCATCAAAGTCATCCTCATCATCGGACTCATCGGTGGTGTCATCCAGGGCATCCAGGTCCGCGACCATTTCGCGGGTGCGGTCTGCGATGGCGGTGAAGTACTCGGGGGAGAAATCCTGCAATTCGCCCTCGTAGCCGTCAATGCCCCACGCGGTGGCATCGGTGGGGGAAAGCTCGGCTAGGTCGTGAACGAAGTTATCGCACGAAGCGTCCAGTAGAGAGGGCTGGCGCTTAGCGGTCTGCTCAGAACTCATAACGAGGAAGTCTATCCCTAAGTATCGCCTATAGGCCACCCGGGCGGGCTGAAGTTGCGAACTTGTTAACTAATCGTTGTCCCACTTTGTTCCGGGGTAGCTCCAGCCGCTGAATTTATCCAGGATATCCTGCGGTTTCTCCTCCATCACCAAGGCGTCGACAAAACGCGGCAGGATGAAGCCGGACTCGGCCATGGCGGCGTACATGGCATAGAACGGGCGCCAAAAGTCCTCCGTATTAACAAGGCCTACCGGGCCGCGGATGTGGCCCAGCTGCTGCAAGGTGAGCACCTCGGTGAGCTCTTCGAGGGTGCCCACGCCGCCGGGGAGGCAAATATAGGCATCAGCAAGCTGCTCCATGCGGGTCTTGCGCTCAGCCATGGAGCCGACCACCTCGAGGGTGGTCAGGCCGGGGTGGGAAATCTCCAGGTCCACCAGCGACTGCGGCATCACGCCGGTGACAGTGCCGCCGGCGGCCAGGCAGGCCTCTGCCACCTCGCGCATCAGGCCGATATTGCCGCCGCCGTAAACCAGAGTCAGGCCGCGTCGGGCCAGCTCCGCGCCCAATTCCTGTGCCGCCTGCGTATAGGCCGGCGAGTTTCCTGTTGCTGAACCACAATAAACCGCTACTGACTGCATGCTCTCCAGCATAGATATCTGCGCGCCCACCACCACCTTTAGACCATTCGGTACATGGTGAGTTTATGAGATTAGACAAAGCAGTCTGGAATATTTATACTTCTTTTTATGATCAAACCTGGCCCAGTGTTCACGCGCCCCCGCACACCGGCCGCAAAGTGCCTTCATTTGGTGCGCCTGAACCCGATCATCACCCGGAGCGAGCTGGTGGAAGCCACCGGACTTTCCCAGCCCACCATCACGCGCGCTACTACTTCCCTACTCAACGCGGGCCTCATCCAGGAACGCACCGACCTCACCCAGTCCCGCGGGCGCGGCCGGCCCACCGTTCCGCTCGAGGCGGCCGATAATGACTGGGCGCTCGGCGGCATTTCCGTGGGCACCAAACAGACCTACATCGGCCTCTATGACATCAAGGGCCGCACGTTGAGCGAAGAGGAATTGACCACCCCGGTGGCTAACCTCAGCGAGGATGACTTCCTCGAGCACATCATGGCCGGCATCAACCGCATGATGACCAACCTGAACCACCGCTTGGTCTCCCTCGGCGTGACCACCTCCGGCACCGTGGATGATAACGGCCTGGTCACCGCGGAAAATCTCAATTGGCACGGCGTGGACATTGCCGAGCGCCTGCGCTTCCAGTTCGGCGTACCCGTGGTGGTCTCCTCCGTCATCCCGGCCATCCTCGGCTCCGAAACCCAGGCGGCCGAGATTGGCACCAGCGAGCGCGTCCTGGTGCTCTTCGCGGACGATTCCATCGGCTCCGCCCTCTCCGTAGAGGACGAGGTCAGCCCCATTATTCCCGTGCCTGCGACTCACTCCGAGCTGCTGGGCCACGGCGCGTCCGAGCACCTGCTGGCCACCCAGCACATCCTGGAGGCGATACGCCATGAGGGCGTGGAGGCAGCCTCGCTTGCCGACGCCGCCCAGGCAGCCGACTCCCACCCCGCCGTCCGCGCCATTTTGGACGAGCGCGCCCGCCAGTTGGGCGCCATCACCGCGGAACTGGTCAAGGCCCACTCCCCGGCCACCGTGGTTATCGCCGGCGGCGCGTTTACCGACGACCCGAAGGCCCCCAAGCAATTCGCCGCCACCGTCCGCGCCTCTGCGGGCGAAGAGTTGCAGCTGCGCATGATCCCCGGCCATAAGGAGATTGTCCGCGCGGTAGCCCGCACCGTGGCCACCGATCAGCTACTGCGCCAGCCGCTGGATTTGGGCCGCTCACTCCAGCACGCTTAGCACCTCGCGTACCGAGTCGATGCCGCGGAAGAGGTGGGCGTTGAGCCCGCAGTAGTTCGCGCCTTCCACGTAGTCGATGCGGTCATCAAAAAAGTGCGTATCCTTCGGCTGCGCGGCGAGCGCATCCACGGCCACGCGATAGGCTTCTGGGTGCGGCTTGGCCACGCCAATATCGCAGCTAAACGTCACCGCCGCGCAGTCCTCGAGCCACGGCTGCTTCTTTCGCACCTGGCCCGCCAGCGTGGTGGGGATATTGGACAAGATGCCCACGCTATAGCCTTCCCCGATAAGGCCCTTGACCAGCGCCACCATCTCCGGATCCGCCTCCAGTAGGCCGCTGTTTTCGCACGCTACCGCCTCCGCGACGGGAACCTCCCCTAGCCCGGCGCGGGCCGCTACCTCGTTCCAGTAGTGGCTATCGCTAAAGATGCCGGCATCGTAGTCTGGCCGATAAAACCCGTAGGCCTCCCACATCGCCTCTGCATCTGGCGGCGCGAGGAGGCGCTCCAAGTCCGCATGGCTTTCTGGGGTGGCCGGGCGCATGAGCACGCCGTACATATCAAAGAGGAGTTTGGGCATAACGGGGGCCAGTTTAGGCGCGTTTCGGCGCTTGGGTCAGCACGGCTACGATCCCCACGCCCGCACCAGCGACAAAGAGAGGCAGCATCGCAGGAGCCTGGTCCATGGACAGAGCGAAGATGCCGCCGATGGCACCGAGGAGCAGCATGCCGCCGAGGCTGTAGAGCGAGCGCGTGACTACCCCACGCTTTCCGGCGACGCCATAAACCAGCAGGGCGAGCCCGGCGAATGGGCCGAGCATCAGCGCCGCAGTGGTCAGAAATACCCCCAAGGCCATGTGCGTGGACATGATTGCCGCTCCCACGATGAGAAAGAGCGCCAGAACTAACAGGGTTATGGCGCACGAAGCCTTGCGTTGCGTTGACATAGAAACAATCCTCCCACCGCACCGCAGTGCCATGGGAGGATTGAGCTAAATCTTGATGGGTTTGTTATTCACCCACGCGCGCTTAGGCAGCGCCGCCATCGGGGCGGCCAGCCAGGCGCTCATCGATGCGCAGCAGACCAGAGCCGTCATTGCCCACCAGCTTGATCTGGTCCAGAATCTCAGAAACGGTAGCTTCTTCCTCCACCTGCTCGCTCAGGAACCAGTCAACGAGCTGGCGGGATTCCAGATCCTGTGCGTCTAGCGCCGCGCGGGCGATGGTGCGGATCTCCTCGGACACCTTCTGCTCGTGCTCGAGGGAAGCCTGGAAGGCATCCTGCGGGTTAGCGGCCTTGACGGAGCCAACCGGGATGTCATTGAGCTCTACGCGGTAACCGCGGGAGAGCAAGTGGTCCGCAATCTTCTCGGCGTGCTCGCGCTCCTCCGCAGCCTGGCCCATGAACCAATCACGCATGCCCGGGAAGGAGAGGTTATCCATCTCGAAGGCCAGCTGGGTGTAGACCATGGAAGCGCCGTATTCGCTAATAACCTGGTCATTCAACAGGGTTTGCAGCTTCTCGTCCATCGTAAAAACCTTTCTGTGTGGGGAAATTAATTAGTGCTAAGCACCACACTACCGAAGATTCTCCCGCGATCCAGCAAGGCCTACTTAAGTAAACTTGCACGTCATTATGCTTTTTTAGATTGGATAACCTAAGTTAGCCAAGACAAAGCTAGCGCCCAAGCGCGGGCAAAGTTGCCCTAAGAACGCGAGGTCATCGCGGATACCCCGCACTTATACCTACGCGAACCCCGCGGCCACTTCGGCGGCTAAGGTTTAAGCCGCCGCACGCTAGGGTGCGAGTGTGACTTTAATCACCCAGGCGGCCACTCAGGCGATGCAGGCGCTGTGCACTCGCGCCTCCCAAGCCACGGAACTCCACCTCAATGCCACGCTCGGCGTACTTCTTCTGTACCGCATCCAGCGTCGCCACGGTAGAAGCATCCCAGACCTCCGCCTTGCACATATCAATAACCACGCGCTGGGTATCCAGCGTGTAGTCAAAGGCGTAGACCAAGTCATTGGAGGAGGCGAAGAAAAGCTGGCCGCGCACCGCATACTCGGCATCGCCTACGTGCTTCACCTCCACCAGGTGGGCCACGCGGCGGGCAAAGCCGATCGAGGCTGCCACCACGCCGAGCACCACGCCCACCGCCAAGTTATGCGTGGCCAGCGTTCCTACCACCGTCACCAGCATCACGAGCGTTTCTGATAGCGGCATGAGCTTAAGCGTGCGCGGGTGAACCGAATGCCAATCCACCGTCGTTGCGGCCACGATGATCATCACCGCCACCAGCGCGGCCATCGGAATGCGGCCGACGGTCTCGCCAAAGAGCAGGCAGAGGATGAGGAGGAAGACGCCCGCGAGGAACGTCGACAAGCGCGTGCGCGCCTGGGATGCCTTCACACCGATGATGGTCTGGCCAATCATGGCGCACACACCCATGCCGCCAATGGCCGCGGCGAGGATATTGCCCACGCCCTGGCCAAAGGACTCGCGCGTCTTATCGGAGTGGGTATCCGTAATGTCATCGACCAGCTTGGCCGTCAGCAGCGATTCCATCAGGCCCACCAAGGCCATGCCAAAGGCATACGGAGCAATAAGCTGCAGGGTATCTAGGTTCCACGGAATATCCGGCACGAAAAGCCCCGGCAGCGTGGTGGGCAGCTCGCCCTGGTCCGCCACATCGGGCACCTTCCACCCAGCCGCCACCGCAATGATGCTGACCACCAGAATGGTGATCAGCGGGGCGGGAATCACCGTGGTCAACCGCGGTAGCCCCAGCATGATAGCCAGGCCAATGGCCACCAGCAGATACACCATCCACGGCACATCTATAAGGTGCGGCAGCTGCGTAGTAAACATCATGATGCCCAACGCATTCACAAATCCCGTCATCACCGAGCGCGGGATAAAGCGCATGAGCTTGGCCACACCTACCGCGGCCAATACCACCTGCATGATTCCCGCCAAGAGCACTGCAGCGACCACATAGTCATGCCCATGCTCATGCGCGAGCGGAGAGACCACCAGTGCCACCGCACCGGCCGCGGCGGAAATCATCGCCGGCCTGCCGCCAGTAAAGGCGATGGACATGACCATCACCACGGAGGAAAACAATCCCACCCGCGGATCCAACCCTGCGAGGATGGAAAAGCTTAAGACCTCCGGGATCAAAGCAAGCGCCACCGCTAGTCCGCCGAAGACCTCCTTGCGCAGGCGCGCAGGCGAGGAAAATGCATAGCGGAAACTGGCGATGACGCCGGTAGGAGCAGGCTGTTCTTTAATCACGCCTGCACATCCTAGTGGACTTTAGGAGCCTTCCTTAAACGAGCCATCCGCGGTGATCACGGGCAGCACGGACCACGCGAAGTTGATCCACTGATCGGTCTTCTTCCACGAGAAGTCCGGCTCAAAAATGGTCTTCGGCTTGGTGTAAATGACGGCCGAGCGCACATCATCTGCGGTTTCCTTGAGCAGGTTAACCGCCAGATCGAGGGTCTTGCCGGAGTCCGCGACGTCATCGACAACCAGGACCTTCTTGCCCTTTAGCGAATCCGTATCCAGCTGCGGGGAAAGAATTACAGGCTCATCCAAGGTCTGGCCGATGTCAGTGTAGAACTCCACATTGATAGCGCCCATGGCCTTGACACCGATGGCATAACCGATAGCACCGGCTGGGATCAGGCCGCCGCGGGCGACGCCCACGATAAGGTCTGGGAACCAGCCAGATTCCACAATCTGTTCCGACAGGTTACGGCTCGCCTCGCCGAAGACCTCCCAGGTGAGGTTTTCCCGGTCCGGGTGGATCCAATTTTCAGTCACGATTGTGTGGCTCCTTTTGCGTCATGGGCTTTCTTTGTAGTTTAACGAGCGATGCCTGCCAAAGGAAAGGCAGCTACCGGAATGGAACCTCGCCCAAAGTCCGGCGCAGCTTGCGGGTGCGCAAGCGCTCCGGATTCTCGGCCAGATGCTCCATGGCGCGCACCGCGCACATCACGTGAGCTTCCTTCGAATTGGAGTAGAAGGCCTGCGCCTGCGCCGGCAGCTTCGGCACCGCATGCAGCGGCAGGTCAGAGACCGACAGCAGCGTGCCATAAGGAACGCGGTAGCGGTAGCCATTGGCCGCAAGCGTGCACGATTCCATATCCACTGCCACCGCGGTGGAGGTGCGCAACCACTCCCACAGATCCCGATTGGTACGCCACTCCCAGTTGCGATCATCGGTGGAGAGCACCGTGCCAGTGCGCATGAGCGAATTATCGTCGCCGTATACCGCCTTTACCGCGGACTCGAGCATGCGCTGTACCTCCGGAATCGCCGGGATGGGCGAGGTCGCCGCAACCTTCTGATCCAAGATGTGGTCATTGCGCTGATAGGCATTGCCCAAAATCAGGTCACCGATGCGCATGCGGCCGTCCATGCCGGCGCAGTGCCCAATCATGATCCATGCCTCCGGGCGCAGCACCGCCAAGCAATCCGTAATGGTCTTTGCATTCGAGGGGCCTACGCCGATATTGATCATCGTGATGCCATCGCCGCCGGCAGTAATTAGGTCAAAGCGGGGCATCTGGTACCGGGAGGTCAACGTTAAACCGTCCACATCAAGGTCCACCGCATCGTTGGGGTGGATGGTCTCACCATTGGGCAGCACCAAGGCGGTATAGCGCGAGTCTTCCTTGGTCAGCTCACGCAGACCAAACTTCACAAACTCGGTGGTGTGCATCGCGTAGTTAGTAAACAGAATGTATTTCTGCACCGTATCGACCTCGATACCGGTGTAATGCTCGATGCGCGCACAGGCGATATCGAAGCGCTGGGCGCCAAAGTGGAATAGCGGCTTTTCCTCGCCATGGAAGGCATCCCATTCGCCATCAATGATCGCATCGTTGACCTCATCCAACGTGGGCCGCGGAATGGGCCCGCGTTCCTGCGGGGCCGTGGCGGTGTCCTTGATGTATTCCGGCGGGATGCGCTGGTCCGACTGGCCAACAAAGATATCGCAAGGATAATTGCCCGCCAAGCGGGTGAGCTGCTCGTGCAGGTAGTCCCGAATAATGTGCGGCTTGGAAATTACCGCCGAGTACTTGCCAGCCTCGTTGACGTAGCCGAAGGGCTCGGAACGATCGATAGGCTGCCACTTGCGGATATCCACCGTGACCTTCGGATAAACCACGTAGCGATAGTCATCCAGGTTTCCTGATTCCAGCGTCTTGCGCGCAAGCTTGCAGGAATTCTCATAGAGCTCAATCAGGCGGTTTACCGCCTCATCAACGGAGTGGACATGCTGCAGGTCGGTCATAGACGTGAGTGTAGCGGGGACTTAGCAGCACGGCAGCGGTCTGCGCTTTTCATTCCTTCTTTTCCTCAAGGCTTCGGCAATATGGCTGCTGATACCATTGCCAAAAAGAAAGGCGCACGAAAGCCAACGAACCAAAACGATATCCGTTACATGGAGGCAGAAGTGCGTACGGTAGTCAGCGATACAATTCCACCGAAGAAGGTTTGGGGTAGCGCTCCATGAGAACTCCCGCGAAGCCCCTGCTGAGATTCACCTCCCACCACGCGATGATGAGGCGCGGACTATGAGTTCCCATGACCATCGTCGATACGAACGTCATTTCAGAGGCCATGAAGTTCGAACCCCGTATTCGGCAAGCAGATTGCCACGGTTAACTCGCAAAGAACTGCGGTCCGCCGGACCCTATCGGCACACTGCACCACGAGAAGTATATGCGCCTCTGCCGACACAGGCATCCTGCCTTTGATCCGTGAGATTCCTAATTCTCATTGTCCCTAGGCTTAGGGAAAGACAAGGCTCCCACTCCGATACTGCAGACGATTCCTACTAAGACTACGAATAGCGCCCCCAATAAGATTCCCGTGTAGGAGGGCAAAAATAGGCCACCTACTGCGGAGCCAACAGCCGAACCCAGATAATTCGCGGACGCATTAGCAGCAACGGCAGTCGCACCTTCATCAGGATTTGCACTGAGCAGCGAATGCTGTTGCGGCGCCATGGAAGACCATCCCAAAAGCCCCCATACAAAAAGACACACCAGTGCCACCATGCGGCTCGAGGGAAATAGCAACAACATTGCAAAATCAGCAGCAAGCAAAACAATGATTATGGTCGTTAGCTTGCGAGAACTATCTACCTTATCGAGCACCCGCCCGATTCCAAATGCACCAACTGCACCGCCAATTCCCCAAATCCACATACCAGGAATGGTGTCTACCTGCACTCGTTCGAGCACCACGGAAATATAGGTATACAGTCCCAGCGAACCGACTCCCACGAAGAAAGTAACCAAGACCGTTAGAAAATTATCCACCCGACCAATGATTCGGAGTCGCTGCCCTAGCGAGGAAGAAGGCACAGCTGGTACAGCACTCGTTTTACGTATCGCTATACCTGCCAACGCCGCCATGCCAACCACCGATACCAATGCAATGGCAGCCCGCCAGCCTAACTCCTTGGCCACTCCCAGTCCCGCTGGTACACCCGCAACAGTTCCCACCGCCAAACCGGCTAGCACCAATGACAGCGCACGTCCGCGACGCTCCGCTGTGACCGACATGCCCGCTACCGCTGCGGACAATGGCGAATAGATTCCTGCTGCCGCACCTGCAATCAACCGCGAGACTATAAAAACACCCACCGTAGGGGATACAGCGGTCACAACATTGGCCAGAGAAAACACAGCAATAGCGCCCAGCAGTCCATTTCGCGGATCCTTGCCCGCCCTACCCGATAATAGTGGGCCGCATACTGCGTAAGCACCGGTAAAAGCGGTAACACCTAGGCCAATCACGCTGCCACTTGCACCCAAGTCTTCGGCAATCTGAGGCAGCAGCCCAGCAATAACATACGCATCCAACCCGAGTGCTACGCTGCCCAAAACTAACGGCCATAGCTGTTTAAGCATTAGAAATCACCATGTCGAGCAAACCTGGAAAGCACTCGTCTAGATCGTCTCGGCGCAAAGAGATGACACAAGTGCGCCCCTGGCTTCTTGTCCACGTCACACCGGCTTCACGCAGCTGCCGAGTGTGGTAAGTCAGGGTCGACCGAGGCAGGTCGTCAGCAAGCGTCAAGCTATCGTGCTCCTCGCCGTCCGCTAAGCGCTTGACCATTTCCAACCGGATGGGATCACTTACTGCAGCCAATACACGGACGAATTCTAAATCCTCGGTGGCCGGATGCTCATAATTTCGGGGGCTCATTCCAACTCCAATCGTGCAAGAATTCTTGAACGATTAGCCACACTAAGCCATTCGAGATATTCGTGCAAGATTTCTTGCATAAACGAAGGCCCGCCGACTGCACATCAGCGGGCCTTCTCCCCATGACTAATCTCTCGGCACCCAAGGAGGGAGTGGAGCGCACCCTCCTGCAAGCACCGCCCGTGATTAGGCAAGCCTAAGTTTATAAACCTTTCGTAGGATGGTCAAGGGTTTGCCCATAAATTTCTTCACCCCTGGCAAAAGCGCAGTTAACCTGCAATAACGAGTACAATCCGGAACCATGGCTGAGTTGAAATCCACTATTTCCGAGCAACTCCGCAAATTCTGGCGTGCCAACGAGAAGGAATTGACCGATTCCCCGCGTCGCGGCGTCGCCTCCCCTGCCGAGGCCACGGCACTGCGCGAGGAGGTCGCGGCCGAAATCGCGGACCTCATCAAAGCCCAGAAGGGCAAGACCAGCCCAGGCGATACCGCGCTCGATGCTGATGCCGCCGCCACCCTGCCCCTCGGCGCACGAATCAAGCCGCGCGGCGTCTTCGAAGATGACTGGGGCGCGCGTCCTACTGCGGAGCGGCCTTGGCCGGTCATCCTCATCCACGGCACCTGCGATACCAAAGGCGTATGGCAAATCCTCGGCAATGAACTGCGCCAAGACGGCTGGGCCGTCTTCGCCCCTGATTATGGGCACCGCGCTACCCAGCCGCTCGCGGAATCCGCACGCCAACTTGGCGCTTATATCGACACCGTCCGCGCAGCCACCGGCGCAGACAAGGTTATTCTCATCGGCCACTCCCAAGGCGGGCTGCTTGCCCGTTATTGGATGCGTATGGAGGGCGGGGCAGAAAATGTCCTGCACCTGATGTGCATTAGCGCGCCGAATCACGGCACCACTTATGGCGGCATCGCCAGCCGCCTCATCCGCACCCCGCGCCAAGAGGCGGTCCTGCGCTCCATCATTGATGGCTGGTTTGGGCCGGCGGGCATGGACCAGGTCGTCGGCAGTGAGGCTCTGCGCGAAACCAACCGGGACGGCGATCTGGAATCCGGCGTGAGCTATACCTGCATTGCCACGCGGTCCGACGCCGTCGTTGTCCCGCCCGAGACCTGCTTTCTCGACCCCCGCGGCGTCGCAGAGGGCACGGTCCGCAATATTTATGTCCAAGACTTCGACCGCCTCGCAATCGTCATGCATGAGGATATGCCGATGGATAAGCGCGTCCGTGCGATCGTGCGCACCATTTTGGAACTGGTGGAGAGCATCCCGCGCTAGTTATAGCCCCAGCTCATCCAGCACCGCGTCAAAGGCCGGTCCCACCTGGGTGCGCCACAGCGTATCCACTTTCTGATCACCCCGACCGGGCCCGCCATTGATGACGGCCACGCGCTTGCCCTGCTTCTTTGCCTCCAACACAAAGCGGTACCCGCTCATAACCGCCAGCGAAGAGCCGGCCACCACGAGCGAGCGCGCCTGGCCCAGCAGTGCAAAAGCAGCATCGCGGCGCTCGGCCGGCACGGGCTCGCCAAAGTAGACGACGTCCGGCTTCAACAATGCAGAACCACAGCGCTCACACCCTGCCATGCGGAAGGCTGCCACGTCTGCTTCAGCGAGCGTCACGTCACCGTCCGGGTTCACCTGATCCGCTTCCACGACGAGGCGTTCCAGGTACCCCAGGTTCGCTGCAGCTAGGCGCGCGTCGAAGTGCGGCCGCGCCTCCCGGTGCCCGCACATCAAGCACACCACGGTTTCCATATCGCCATGCAGCGCCACCAGGTTCGCGGTTCCCGCCTGTTTATGCAGGCCATCCACGTTTTGCGTAACCACACCATTGACCAGCCCGGCGCGCTCCAGCTCCACGAGCGCGTAGTGCGTGCGATTCGGCACCGCGGAATCCATGACCCGCCACCCCACAAAGCTGCGGGCCCAATACCTATGGCTTGCGGCTGGGTCATGCCGAAATTCCTGATAGGTCATCGGCCGGTGCCTACTGAGCGAGCCGCGCGGCCCCCGATAGTCCGGCACGCCCGAGTCCGTAGATACCCCAGCCCCGGTCAGCACCATTACGGGGCCCTCGCGCAGCTGCTTGACCACGTCCCCTAAGGCCTTGCCTTCCTCCGTATGCGGCGCCGATTCTTCGACCACTCGGGCGATCGAACGCAGCGCAGACTGGTGGGCAAGGGAGACGGCGGGATCCATGCCCCCGATGCTAGCTTTCGGGCAGGTGCTCTACATAAAGCCACTCCGAATCCAGCTCCCCGTGGCGCGAGCACTTAGTGTGCCAGCCATCGGGGCGCACCTGGGCCACCATGCGGCGGCCACAGATCTGGCAGTAGCGCGGCACGTCGAGGCCGGCTGCAGCCGCGGGGTGCAGCGTGAAGACCTCTTCGATCGGCTTGCCGGTATTCGGATGGAAAATCGGCTCGTCCCCAGAAAGAACGGCTGCAGCCAATTCGGATGTTGGCTCGGATAAACCAGGCACTACAGGGCCTTAATCGGCAGGTCGATGCGGTGCAACATATCCACATCCTTTTCAATCTGCTGGCCCAGGGTAGTCAGGTAGTTGCCGGCGATAATGGCGTTGATGCCGCCGAGCAGGCCGCGCTCAGTGCCGTCGTCGCCAAGCGAAAGCTCGCGGCCACCAGCAAAGCGCAAGGTGGTAGACGGCATGGCCAGGCGGAACGCCGCCACGGCGCGCAGGCCTTCACCCAAGGGAACCAGCGGGCGATCCGCGAAGGGGGTGCCCGGGCGCGGATCAAGGAAGTTCATCGGTACCTCGCACGGATCAATCTCTGCCAGCTGCGCGGCGAACTCGGCGCGCTGCTCCAGGGACTCGCCCATGCCGATGATGCCGCCGCAGCAGACCTCCATGCCCACCTCGCGCACGTAGTCGAGGGTCTGCTTGCGCTCCTCCCAGGTGTGGGTGGTGACCACATTAGGGAAGAAGGAGCGGGAGGTCTCCAGGTTGTGGTTATAGCGCTGCGCGCCCATATCCTTCAGGCGCTGCGCCTGCTCGCGGGTCAGGGTGCCCAGCGAGCAAGAAATCTCGATATCGACGGCGTCATTAATTGCGGCAATCGCCTCGCCCACCTGGTCCAGCAGGCGATCGTCCGGGGACTTCACTGCGGCCACGATGCAGAACTCGGTGGCGCCGGACTTAGCGGTCTTCTGCGCCGCCTCCACCAGCTCCGGGATGTTCAGGCGCACGGCGCGCACCGGGGACTCAAAAAGGCCGGACTGGGAACAGAAGTGGCAATCTTCTGGGCAGCCGCCGGTCTTAATGGAGATAATGCCTTCCACCGATACGTCCGGGCCGCACCACTTCAGGCGGGTCTGGTGGGCAATATCGGCGATCTCCTCCAGCTGGGAATCCGGAACCTGCAATACCTGCAGTAGCTCTTCCTGGTTGAGGCCTTTGCCTTGCTCCAGGGCTTTCTCACGGGCGATGTCAACGATGCTCATGGTGGTAAACCATACTTGAACGGCGTTCAACTTTGGTTAAAACCACATATAAATCTGTGCGGAACTACCCTCGGGGGCATGACGCTTTATGATGACACCCTCTCCCTCCTCCAAGAGCTTATCCGCAATGCCTGCGTTAATGACCTCACCCCGGATTCCGGCCACGAGGTACGCAATGCGGATAGCCTGGAAAAATTCTTCGCGGGCGAAGACGTGCAGATTGAGCGCTTCGAGTCCCACCCGGGCCGCGTCTCCATCGTGGTGACCGTCCCCGGCGATCCGGACAAGGAACCGCTCACCCTCATGGGCCATACGGACGTCGTCCCCGTAGACGAGCCGAAGTGGACCAAGCCGCCTTTTGAGGCCCTCATCGAGGACGGCAAGCTCTACGGCCGCGGTTCCGTAGACATGCTCTTTATTACCGCCACCATGGCCGCCGTCACGCGCGAGGTCGCCCGCACCGGTAACACGGGCGGCACCCTCGCCTTCGTCGGCATGGCCGATGAAGAGGCCCGCGGCGGCCTTGGCGTGCGCTTTATGTCCGAGAACCACCCCGATGCCTTTTCGTGGAAGAACTGCCTGTCTGAGACCGGCGGCAGCCACCTGCCCGGCGCGGTGGGCTTCAACGTGGGAGAAAAGGGCGCTGGCCAGCGCCGACTGCACGTACATGGCGATGCTGGCCATGGCTCCACGCCTTATGGCAAGGACTTTGCCATCGTGAAGATCGGTGAGGTCGCTCGCCGCATCGCCACCGCTGAGCCGCCCACGGCCTCCAATGAGATCTGGGAGGGCTTCGTGCGCACCTTCAAGTTTGATCCCCAGACGGAGCAGGAGCTTATCGACGGCACGGGTGACTACTCCAAGTTCGGCAACCTCGACGCCTACGCCCACGCCTTTAGCCACACCACCATCGCCGAGACCGTCCTGCGCGCGGGCGGCGCCATCAATGTGCTGCCTTCGCACGCTTACCTGGAAATGGATGTGCGCCCCTTCCCCGGCCAGACCCAGGAGGATCTGGATGACTTCCTGCGCAGCGCCCTCGGGGACATAGCCGATGAGGTAGAAATCGAGCACCTCATCACCGAAGATGCCACGCAATCTTCCACCGATACCGAGCTCTGGCGCGCCATTGAGGCCACCTCCAAGGAATTCTTCCCCGACAAGGACGTTGTCCCAGTTCACGCCACCGGCGGCTCCGATCTGCGCTTCGCCCGCCGCAAGGGCGGCAATGCCTATGGCTTTGCCATGCACGCCGAGGGCCGCGATATGGCTAGTGCCAATTCGCAGCTGCACAGCCACGACGAGCACCTCTACCTAGAGGACCTCGAGCTCACCGTGCGTGCCTACCGCAGCCTGGTCAATCGCTTCCTAGGCCTGTCACAGGCGTAACAAATGTGGCAAGATGTCTGGCATGAGCTTTGCACGTAAGTCCGCGCTGCTATCTGCAGCTACCGCCCTGACCGTAACCCTTGCCGCCCCTGCCGCTGCCCATGCCGACGCCGTTGATAATCTCCTCGACAAGATGCCTGCCGGCCAGATTTCCTGCTCCCAGGCACAGCAATACTGGACCAACTCCGCTGACTACAACCAGAAGAAGTCCCAGGCCCTCGCCGTTGCCACCGTGCACCCACGCGGCAACGAAGTCCGCGGCGCCATCGGCCGCATGGATGAGGCCATTGCCCGCTGCGGCCTAAACGGCACCACCGGTCAGGGCAAGCCGGTCAACACCGGCGGCCAGCGCGGCAATGCTCCTGCGCCAAAGCCGGCACCGGCCCCTGCCCCAGCGCCAGCCAAGAACGCCAAGGTCATCGAGCTGGGCACCATCCCTGGCCAGCCGACTGTCGACGTCCCCTTCCTGGGCCAGACCTTCCGCATCCCGGACGCGGCCAAGATTGCCCAGAACGCCGTATCCCAGTTCCAGCTGCCACAGATCCCGCAGATCCAGCAGCTGCAGCAGCTGTCTTCCTTCTAAGACACTGACTTGGCCGGACCGCTTAGCGGTCTAGCTGAAAATAGATCCCGGCATGCGCACTGCAGCCGGGATTAAATTTATGCCCGCAGTAGGGACAGGCAGGCGCGGCGGAATAGGCGTGATAGTTCATTTCGGTGCGGCAAGCGCCGCAGAGGACCGAGGGGGCGTCGACAAGCATGGGCCCAAACTCATGCTCAGTGAGCTCGGCATGGCACAGCGCGCAGGCAAAATACTTCCCGCAGGTGGCGCACTTATTGGCCACCACGTCCAGCGGGGAATGCCAATGCTTGCACCGGCCCTCCGCATCAATCGCGCCGTGAATCTTCATGGCCGTCAGCATACGCGCCATTCTGCTGCCACTGGTGCTTCTTTTCTTCAGACTTTTTGGCATTGCGCACTGCCTGAATGCCCACCACAATGGCAATGATGATCGGCACCCACACCTTGCTGTAATCCATGAGGAATACGAGCCAGTCGGGCAGATCGATGTCGATGTTGAAGTCGAGATTCGGCACCGGCAGCTCTATCTGCGGAAACTCCGGCACCGGGAGCGCGATATCCGGCAGGTTAATCTCCGGCAGCTCCCAATCCGGCAGCAATCGGGACAAAATGCGGCTGATGATCGGGCCTAGCACGATCACGCCAATGGCCCAGCCGGACTTTCCCAAGCCACCCAAAAGCGGATACAGCACCCGTTTAAAGGAGCTTTCCTCCATGGCGTGGCGGCGCTTTTCCCCCACGGAGCCGGCCGGGGGATCGAGGGCGACTGCCTCCTCCCCATTGCGGTAGTAGACGTCGAGGAGCTCGCCAAAGGGGGAGGCTTGGATATCTAGGTAAGGCTTGGTTCGCGGGGCGGAGTTCTCGAGCAGGGTGAGGTCTTTTTCGATCTTCTTCTTAAGTGAATAGCGGCCCGCACGCGGCCGATCGTGGCGGCTGCGTACCTGACCGTTCACCACAATCTGCAAGCGTGGGCTCGGGTTCTTCCGCCAGAGCCGGAGGCGTTCCGGCAGGGTGGCATCGCCTGGAACCGGGGTGAAGTCCTTCGCTTTCTTAGGCCACTGGCCCATCTCCGCGAACTCGGCATCATACCCGCGCTGCACCTCGATGGTGCCCACTTCGGGGTGCTCTAGGCGCCACGTTTCCATTAACTCTTCCCTGCCTTAGAGCCCACCACGGCGCCCAGCCTGCTCGCGGCCCATGCCAGGAAAACAAATACCGGGAGGTATATCCAGGTGCCTTCGTTGAAGTACAGGGACATGGCGGCAAAATAGGCCAACCCTGCCACGCTAAAGATGGTCCAGGAGGCGCGGAAGGTGGCGCCGTCGGCAAGAGCAATGACCACCGTCAGCACGGCCATGAGGATGAGCAGAACTACGCCGGAGACTAGGTGATAGACCGCGGGCGGAAGGCCAACAAAGACCGCGGCCATGGCGACGGGTGCCCACCACTGCCACCACACGCGGGTGGGCTCGTCCTTTGCTTCTGCTTCTTCCGCTAGCTCCTCAAACACGCACCCAACCTATCACAGGGCTTGGCAGAACTTATGGGGGAGAAATCCTCCCTATGTCCGGCTTAATCCTCCCCGCGGAGGATACCGCGCTGAGCAGGGCATACCTAGCGTTGAGTGTATGAAAAGCACACCACTCATCCTCGCGGCGGGCGTGATATTTGGTGCCATCTACGGCACCAATGCGCTCCTGCCAGACATGTATGACAACCCCACCTCTGAGGTGCAGGCCGGCTCGGCTCGCATCCCCGGTTTGTCCTGCCTCGAAGAAGATGGCTCCACCACTGCCGAGCCGCGCTGGGACTGTGACGGCACCCAGATCCGCGCTAAAGAGGTCGGCGTACAGGACAAGGACCAAGCCACCCGCCGGTACCTCCGGGCAATGGGTGAAGGTACGGCCATGCCGGAAGGAGATATCGACCGCGACGGGGATAAGCGCACGCTTAGCGATGGCGACCTCGTAGCCATCAGCATCGAGGGCGATGGCCCCACCTCGTTCCTCTCCCTGCGCGGACCGCGCGCTGAAGAACTCGCCCAGGAGGTAGAAAAGGCATGAAGAATCTATATTGGCTATCTATCGCTTTCGGTCTGGTAGTTTCCGGCTTTTTCTTTGTTGATCGCCGTTTTACCGAGGTGGGGCTCATCGGTGCGCTCATCTGCGCTGGCTTGACGCTTGGACTGGGATTCTGGTGGTTTAGGCCGCGGCCGATGCGGCAGGGCATCCTATGGGGTGCGCTCGCCCAGCCGGTGGTGGTAAGCCTCAACGACCAAATGGTGGGGATCTCAGACAAGCTGGGGCTTACCTACCTGGACGCGGCCTTTTACTCGCCGCTTCCGGAGGAAACCATCAAGCTCCTCGGCGTCGTCATTATTATTGCGGCCTTTGGAAACGTGCGACATCCCTACCAGGCCGCCGCGATCGGCATGGCGGTAGGCCTAGGCTTCGATGCCATGGAAAACGTGCCGTTCATCCTGAACGCGGCCATCGATGACCTGGACGGCGATCTCTGGGGCGTGCTCATTACTGGTACCGGGCGAATCTTCACTGGCGCCTTTGGCCATGCGCTGTATACGGGGGTTGCGGCGTGGGGCGTCGGCAAGCTCTATGTGGGCGCGCGCCACGGCTACTGGCAGGTGGCCGGATTCTGGCTGGCCGCTATCGCCCTGCATACCTTGTTCAATGGCGCGACCATGATTGTGGGTGAATGGCCGGCGACCTTCCTCGTTATCGTCCTCATCACGTGGGCGCTTATTATCTGGGGTCTGCGATTCATACGCAAGCAGGACAAGAAATACGCGGCACAAAGCAGCGAAAATTCCCTCCCCACTAAAGATCCGGAATATAGCTCCTGAGCTGGTTCAATGTGGAGAAAAAGGCTCGTGTCCGAGGGGTGTTATAAGGTGTGAATCGTACACCAGTTCACACGATAATTTAGGTACTATGCGCCATGGAAGAACCCTACTTTTCCACGACCAACACCACCGACCCCACCACACGCTTAGCCTTTGAGATGCGAAAGGCGGAGTACGAGTTCTGGGTGAGCCAAGTCCCGGATCTCGATTCTGATTTCGAATTAGTTACCCAATCCCTCTACCGCACTACCGGCGTTAACGAAGGCCGGATCGGCCATATCCTCATGGCGCTGCACCGCTTGGAGGAGCTGCCTGAGCTGCAGGCCTTACAGCACCGCCTCTATCATTTAGACCTCGACCGGATTATTGCCATCAATAAGTCCCTCAACCGCTTGGGTAACCCCACACCGGAGGTAGTGGCGCGCATCGATGAGCAGCTTACCGACTACCTCACCCCTACCCGGCCGAACCAGACCATGCGTACGCAGGCACAGATCAAGCGCAAACTCAACGAGCTCATCAACCTCGCCGATGACACATTGGCCGTCACCCAGGGCCCTACACAGCCGCGCTACACCATGGAAAATTGGGGCGATAACACCTCGGCGGTGACTTTGAGTGCGGACCCGGCGGTTATCGCGAGCGTCGATAAGTGCGTCCGGCAGACCGCGCTGGAGCTAGATTGCTCGCTTGCCGACGCCGCCGTTGCACTCCTCACCGGCCGCACCCAAGCCCCCGAGATCATCCTCAACGCCTACAAGGCCACCGACGTGCCCAATTCCCCGGCGTTCATTGAGTCGGTGGGCTGGCTCGACCCGGCGCGCTCCAATGCGCTGCCCTACACTAAAATCCGGGAGATGGACCCTAACCACGAGGTCAAGGGCTATGTCACTCCCGCCGCCATGGCCGCGTACCTGGAAGGTTTCGACGGCACCTGCCGCTACCCCGGCTGCAACCGCCCGGCATCCGCCTGCCAGAAGGACCACCGCATCAACCACGCGGACGGCGGGCCGACCACCCCGGCAAACCTCGCCTGCTTATGCCAGCACCACCACAACGTGAAAACCGATGGCCGAGCCTTTTATGTCATGGACCCACATACGCGCGACATCATCTGGCTTTTTGAGGACGGCACCTGGACCACCACCGAACCCTCTGGCCCATTGGCGCAGAAGAACAAGAACTGGGTGCAGACCTTCGCCCAAACCATGACTGCCCACCGCGCCCGAGCATATGAAGAGGCGCAAGAACTCATGCGCCAGCAGAAAACCACCCCTAGGGAGGAGGAATAAAACCACCAGCTTCCCTACAGTGGCTGGTATGACGCAAAATTTGTTCACGCTAGATGAGCTCGTAATTACCCAGACTAAGTCCTTCCTCAACGATCAGTTCATGATCACCGATCTAGACGGCACTCCTGTGGGCACCATCCTTCAGTCCACCAGCCTCAAAGACATGGTGTTTAAATCCTCTCGCAGCTTGGAGGTCGCACTCACAGATGCTGAAGGCAACCCGCTACAGACGGGCATGACGATTTCGGACCCGCCGAATTTTCTGCGGGATACCTACGAGGTGCACTTGCCGGGAATCGAAAAGCCCATGGCCGTCATTACCAAGCGTTTCTCCATGCTCAAGACAAAGTTGGACTTGACCATGGAGGGTTTTGCCGACGTCGAAATTCACGGCGACTTCTGGGATTGGAACCTTTCCATCACCTCAGAAGATCGCCTGCTTGCTGACGTCTCTAACGAATGGACTGGCATGGGCAATTTCTTCATGGGCAAAAACACGTACCGCCTGCGCATCACGCCGGGCCTCAATGAGCAACATCACGCCGCCATCATCGGCGCCGTGATGAGCATGGATATGCTGCGCACCAAGCAAAAGAATAGCGACTAGGACACACAAAAAGAACCGGAGTGGAAAAGTATTTCCATCTCCGGTCTTGGTGGTGTGATGTTCACGATGGCAGCTCAGCATGGCTTTTCAAAAAGTGTCTCCCGAGCTGCGGATATGGAATCTCCCGAGTATTAATTCCGCTACTAAGGCGCTTCAATCGGCCGCAAATTAGGCCACAGAATCACCGCTAAACCGTTTCCTTCCCTTATCTAGCACATACTGTGGACATGAAAAACTCGCCAGCAGGACCAGACGAGCATTAGAACATTTGTTTTATAAAATCTCCCAGAGGTTTATCGGTCGACATTCCGCAACTGGATTGACAGTCTTATTCTTCCGGCTCCTCGGAACGCCAAGGTGCGGTTTCAGAACTGTAAGTTGTAAGCACCATGTCACACCACAGACGAGCAGCATTCACTGCAAGCTCTGCATGCCGCTGCTCTAGCCCCGACCGTAAACTCTTCCATTTCCTTTCCACTCTCAATTCAGTCTCTTAAAAAATACCGAAATAGACGAAACGCAACGCAGGACGCCTCATCTTGCGCTTCCTCTGAGTCTGTTGCGGCGGCAAGTGAACTACAAATTAGTAATGGAACGATTGTCCCAATAGTTAGCTTGCAAGATTCTGACAATTCAGCGGTCAAGTCCTGGGTAGTGGTGTATCTGTTTTCGAATCTGGGGTTAGTTTCATGGCGGTGGTTTAGGGGCCATCTCGGGGATAAGGGGTGAGGGTATTCACGCGGCGATCTCCTGGTTGT